>JBEIJG010000021.1:0-15673 GCA_040380385.1 Phycisphaeraceae bacterium
GCCAAGAAGACCGCTGCCAAGAAGGAGGTCGCGTAAATGGACCCCATCCACGTCATTGTTCGTCCAATCGTCACCGAGAAGGCGACCTGGGGCTCCGGCCACCAGAATCGTTTCGCGTTCGAAGTTTCGAAGCTCGCGACGAAGACCGACATCAAGCAGGCTGTTGAAAGCCTCTACAAGGTTCGCGTACTCGGCGTCGCGACTCAAACGCGTCGCCTCCGCAACCGCGCGTATGCGTACGGCTTTGTTCCAGGGAAGACCTGGAAGCGCGCCGTCGTGAAGATCCACCCGGAAGACAAGATCGAGCTCTTCTGAGCCGTACTCCTTCGCTTCGGCAAGAGGAAACACTGTCATGGCTATTCGTGTCTACAAGAGGGTCACCAACGGACGCCGCAACGCGTCGGTGAACCTGCACTCGGAAGTGACGAAGAAGTCCCCCGAGAAAAGCCTCCTCGCTCCGCTCGTTCGTGGCTCCGGTCGCAACGTGCAAGGCAAGATCACCATTCTCGGTCGCGGCGGCGGTCACAAGCGTCGCTACCGCAAGATCGATTTCCGTCGCAACAAGGACGGCGTCGCTGCGACTGTTGTCGGGATCGAGTATGACCCCAACCGTTCGTCGCACATCGCTCTCCTCAAGTACACCGACGGCGAGTTGCGCTACATCATTTCGCCGAAGGGCCTCCGCGCTGGCGACGAAATCATGAGCTCGGTCGACGCGATCGACCCGAAGGTCGGCAATTCGATGCCGATCAAGCACATCCCAACCGGTCTCGCGCTCCACAACATCGAGATCGAGCCAGGTGCTGGCGGCCGCATGTGCCGCGGCGCGGGCATGTATGCGCGTCTCACCAACAAGGAAGGTCGCTGGGCGACTGTCGTGCTCCCGTCGGGCGAAATTCGACAGGTCTCGATGGACTGCCGCGCAACCGTCGGCGAAGTCGGCAACGCTGATCACGCGAACGTCGTGCTCGGTAAGGCCGGTCGTAACCGCTGGAAGGGCCGTCGTCCGACGACCCGTGGTATCGCGATGTCCCACCACACCCACCCGCACGGCGGTGGTTCGGTGTCGAAGGGTGGTCGCGAGCCAGTGAACCACTCTGGTACGCAAGCGAAGGGTGGTCGCACGCGCCGTTACGGCAAGGCCAGCGATGCGCGCATCATCCGTCGTCGTAAGAGTAAGCGTTACGGTCAATTGAAGCTCTGACGTGTCGGACGGCTTCGCGCGCTCGGTCTGCGATGACCAGAGATGACCAGACGCGTGCGAGGCTGTGAAGACAGCAGGTCAGAAGAGTGAGTCAGTAAAGATCACCGCGCCTTTGGCGCGGTCTAGACAGAGAAACGCGCCCTAGGCGCAAGAGAAGCGAGTTACCTCAATGTCACTATCGCTTAAGAAGGGTCCACACGTCGTCGAGAGCGTGTACCGCAAGGTGCAAAAGCTCGAGGCAAGCAACAAGCGCGTTCCCATCAAGACATGGGCCCGCTCGTGCACGATTGTCCCCGAATTCATCGGCCACACCTTCCAGGTGCACAACGGCCGTCAGTTCGTCGACGTGTATTGCACGGAAGACATGGTCGGGCACAAGCTCGGCGAGTTCTCCCACACCTGCACCTTCCGCGGTCACACCAACAAGAAGGAGGATCTCAAGGTCTGATCGCGGTGCGTTTGATCGCACTGCGGAAGTCTTGAGTTACAGCCATGGCTAAGCAAACGGCTACCAATTCCTACCGGGCATGCCACCGTTTCGCCCGCATCGCTCCTCGCAAGGCGCGTCTCGTTGCGGACATGATCCGCGGCAAGAGCGTTGACGAGGCGCTCACCGCGCTCGACTTCTCGAAGAAGCGCGGCTCTGCGTACATCTCGGTCGTGCTCAAGAGCGCGATCGCCAACGCGGAGGAGAAGAACGCGGATCCCACCAAGCTCATCGTGAGCGAGTCGCGCGTCGACGAGGGTCCGACCCTCGACCGTTTCCAACCAAAGGACCGCGGTCGCGCTCACCCGATCTTGAAGCGAACCAGCCACATCCACATTGCAGTTGAGGAGCGCGGGGCCTAAGCCTCGGAGATTCACTATGGGACAGAAGGTCCATCCATTCGGTTTCCGCGTCGGTATCACCGAAGCTCACCGCTCGCGCTGGTTCGCACCAAAGGCGCTCTTCGGATCTCTCCTCGTTGAGGACTACAAGATCCGTAAGTACGTCGACAAGCGCCTCAATCGCACGCCGCCGTTCGCGGCCGTGAGCGACATCCTCATCGAGCGTACGCGCGATGAGCTCACCGTCATCCTCAAGAGCGCGCGCCCCGGCATGGTTGTCGGTCCGCGTGGCTCGGGTATCGAAACCCTGACGAAGGACCTGCAAGCCCTCACGGGCCGCAAGGTCGTCATCAAGGTCGTCGAAATCAAGAACGCTGACCTCGACGCGAAGTTGATCGCTGAGAGCATCGCCGAGCAACTCAAGAAGCGCGCGAACTACCGTCGCGTGCTCAAGATGCGCGCGGAGAGCTCGATGCAGAACGGCGCAAAGGGTATTCGCATCCTCCTCGCTGGTCGTCTCGGTGGCGCGGAAATGAGCCGCACGCTTGATACGCGCGAAGGCTCGATTCCGCTCTCGACGCTTCAAGCGAACGTCGACTACGCGGTCGCTGAGGCGTACACGACGACGGGTTCGATCGGCGTGAAGGTGTGGGTCTTCAAGGGCCTTTACACCGAGCAAGACGAAGATCAAACCGCATCGAGCGCTGCCGGTGGCCGCGCCCGCGCCCGCGGACGTCGATGAGACGCATCCGGCGAAGTACTCGCCGGACGCTCGAGTGAGAGCCGCATCCGGCGAAGTACTCGCCAAATGCGGCAAGCAACCAACCTGAGTTCAAGTAGATCCACGATCGTGAGAACGATCGCAACCGACAGAAGACTGAAGAGGACCCCATGTCCAACCTGATGCCAAAGCGAGTCAAGTTCCGCAAGGAGCAGCGAGGAAAGCTCAAGGGCAACGCCACACGCGGCAATTACGTCGCGTTCGGTGATTACGGCCTGCAGACGCTTGAACCGCACTGGCTCACCGGTCGCCAAATCGAGGCTGGCCGTATCGCCGCGCAGCACTTCCTCCGTCGCCAAGGCAAGATCTTCATCCGCGTCTTCCCAGACAAGCCGATTTCGAAGAAGCCGCTCGAAACCCGAATGGGTACGGGTAAGGCCGATGTCGATTACTGGGCGGCACGTATCAAGCCAGGCACGGTGCTCTTTGAGATCGCCGGTGTTCCTGAGGATCTCGCGAAGCAAGCGCTCGCACGCATCGCCTACAAGATGCCCGTTCGCTGCCGCTTCGTCGGACGCCGTATCGCCGTCTGATAGAGACGGTGATATGACGGCTACCGAGCCTCACGAAATTAGAGCCTCTCGAGTCAAATCAAGTTCAAATTACGAGACACGCCATGAAGCCCGCTGAAGTGAAGAAGCTCTCGAACGACGACCTCAAGGGTGAGGCTACGCGCCTCCGCCGCGAGCTCTTCGACCTCCGTTGCCAGTTGACGACCGAGAAGGTCGCCGACAACTCCCGCATCGGGAAGACCCGCAAGGATCTTGCGCGCGTTCTCACCGAGCAGAACTCCCGTAAGGGTGCCAATGCCGCAGGCGGGAAGAAGTGAGCACAACCATGCCGACCAAAGCTACCTCTGCATCAACGACCGCAGCCACCACGGCAGCCACCACGGCAGCCACTTTTGGGCTCGTCATTCCTGAGACCTCGCCTCGCCGCATCGGCGTCGTTGAGAGCGACAAGCGCAACAAGACCCGCAAGGTCGTGATCGCGTACTCGGGCAAGCACCCGAAGTACGGCAAGTACATGCGTAAGCGCACCGTTCTTCAGGTGCACGACGAGGCGAATGAATCGCACCTCGGCGATCGCGTTGAGGTGGCCGAGTGCCGTCCGATTTCGAAGACGAAGTCGTGGGTGCTCGTGCGTGTGGTTGAGCGCGCGCCTGCAGGCGTCGGCGTTCAGTTGAAGGATGGCGTCTAAGCGAGTGCTCGCGTTCGCGAAACACGAACGTGAGTCACGAACAACAAGTTTCTGAAGCGTGTGCCGCGCGTTCTTGGCGGAAGCCTGAACGACGACTACCCGCAAAATGTGTGTGAAAGCTCGCTACGGCGAGCGATGGAGCCAAGCAATGATCCAAAAGGAATCACGACTCGAGGTCGCCGACAACTCCGGCGCGAAGGAAGCCATGGTGATTGGCGTCCTCGGATCCTCGACGGCCACCGGCCGCTTTACCCGCCTCACGATGGGCATCGGCGATCGCGTCGTTTGCACCGTCAAGAAGGCGCTTCCCAACGGCGATGTCAAGGCTGGTGACAAGGTCCAAGCCGTCATCGTTCGCGTCAAGTTCCCAACCCGTCGTGATGACGGTTCCTACGTGCGCTTCGATTCGAACGCGTGCGTGCTCGTCGACAAGGACGGCAACCCGAAGGGCACTCGCATCTTCGGTGCAGTCGCTCGTGAGCTCCGTGAGAAGAACTTCATGAAGATCGTGTCGCTTGCGACGGAGGTGATCTAACCATGCCACGCCACGTTCGTAAGGGTGACACTGTCATCGTGACCAAGGGCGCCTCTAGGGGCATCGTTGGTGAGATCCTCCGCGTTGTGGACGAAGGCGAGCGCGTCGTCGTCAAGGGCGCGAACATCCGTACCAAGCACTTGAAGAAGACGCAAAGCCGTCCTCAGGGCACCATCCTCAAGGAGGAAGGTCCTATCCACATCTCGAACGTCAGCCCGGTCGTCGATGGCAAGCCGTCGCGCGTCCGCTTCGTCTCGAAGCCTGACGGTTCGAAGTCGCGCGTCGCTGCTCGCGGCGGTAAGGAGCTCCACAAGCTCCGCGGCTCGAAGTGAACGTCAGTAGTGAAGTGAAAGAGCGAATTGAAAGAGCAACCTTAAAGAGCAACATTAAAGATTGAGTAGGTGGGTCATACCGCCTGCGCTTGCGAGAAGCACTCGCCAATCTTCCGCCAGTCTTCCGCCAAGGTCGCCCCCGCGACACAGCAAGAGTCGAAGGACAGTTCTATGGCACACGTCAAGCGACAATACCCCCGTCTCCAGCAGGCCTTCATCGACGCAGTCGGTCCGAAGGCGCTCGCGGAGTTCGGTCTCGACAACCCGCACCAACTTCCGAAGTTGACGAAGATCGTCGTCAACGCGGGCGTGGGTAAGTACCTCGACAATCAGAAGCTCAAGCCTGAGGTCCGCGACCAGTTCATTTCGAACTTCAGCGTGATCACTGGCCAGAAGCCCATCATGCTGAAGGCCAAGAAGGCCGTCGCGCAGTTCCGTGTGCGTGAGGGCATGCCCTCCGCGTTCATGGTGACGCTCCGCCGCGATCGCATGTGGCACTTCATGGATCGTCTGATCAACCTCGCGATTCCTCGTATCAAGGACTTCCGCGGCGTGAAGGACAAGTCGTTTGACAAGGGCGGCTCGTACTCGTTCGGTCTGACCGAACAAGCCGTGTGGCCCGAAATCAACATGGCGAACGCCACGATCACCCACGGTATGCACATCACGTTCGTGTTCGAGAATTCGAACCCGAAGATGAGCCGCTACATCCTCGCCGAGCTCGGCATGCCCTTCGTCAAGCCCGAAGAGCGCAAGCAGAAGAAGGCGTGAGACCAGTAGTCGGTACGCCGCGCGAGTTCGAAAGAGTTCGCGCGGAAGCCTGAAACAGATTTCCTTCCGAACACACGACCGCGCCGGAACCGAACCCCGGAAACAACAATGGCCAGCAAGCGAACCTTCAACAAGATGCAGCGCAAGCCGAAGTTCAGCACCCGTTCCGAGGTGCGCTGCGAGATCACGGGCCGCAAGCGCGGCGTTTACCGCAAGTTCCGCATTTGCCGTCACCAACTCCGTGAGTTGGCGCTCAAGGGAATGATCCCTGGCATGCGCAAGGCAAGCTGGTAAGCGACCAGAAGCCGATTCAGTTGCGCACGCGCGGGTTCCCGCTCGAGTGCAACATACGAAAGAACGACCGAGACCTTCACAGGATCAACCGCGATCCCCACAGGATCGAACTTCCCGCCCCGCGAGGGGACAGGAGCCTCAGAGATGGCAGTTCAAGACCTCACCGCCGACATGCTCACCCGCATCCGCAACGCCGTGCGGAACCGCGAGAAGTCCGTCGTCGTGATCAGCAACAAGCTCAACCGCGGCGTCGCCACCGTTCTCAAGGACGAGGGCTACATCTCGGATTACGAAAACGTCGCCGATGGCCGTCAGGGCATCATTCGCATCGCCCTGAAGTACGGCGCGCGTGGCGAGAACATCATCAACGAGATCCGTCGCGTGTCGAAGACGGGTTGCCGTACCTACTCGGCGGTGTCGGATCTTCCGCGCCCGATGCAGGGCCTCGGCATCTCGATCGTCTCGACGAGCCGTGGAATCATGTCCGACCGCAAGGCGCGCGAAATGCGCGTCGGTGGTGAAGTGGTGGCGACCGTCTGCTGATTCGCGCTTCGGCGTGTGCCACGATTGTGGCCAGCCGGAATCGCGCAACGCAACGTCGCATTGCTTAGGCGGAGTCAGTCAGAGTGTTTAGATCGACAGGAGTCAACCATGTCGCGCATCGGTAAGAAGCCCATCATCGTCCCTGGCAACTGCAAGGTCGCCGTGAATTCCGCGACCCGCGAGGTCGCGATCACGGGTCCCAAGGGAGACACCCTCAAGGTCGTGTATCGCCCCGAAGTTTCGGTGGCGTGGAACGAGAAGGATCGCCAGATTGTCTGCACAACGGACATGGCCAAGATCGACGAAGGCAATCGTCGTGCCTTCTGGGGAACGACTCGAGCCAACATCAACAATTGCATCAAGGGCGTCACCGAGGGTTACTCGGAGAAGCTCGAAGTGGTCGGCGTCGGCTACAGCGTGAAGGTCGCGGGTAAGAACGTTGATCTCAAGCTCGGCTACGCAAACGTGATCACGCTCGCGATTCCCGCGGGTGTCAAGGTTGACGTTTCGACCGAAGGTGGCATCTTCGTGACGATCAGCGGCGCTGATCGCCAGCGCGTCGGTGAGTTCGCTGCGGCGATTCGCTCGAAGCGCAAGCCAGAGCCGTACAACGGCAAGGGCATCAAGTACGCGGGCGAGAACATCATCCGCAAGCAAGGCAAGGCAACGGGCGGCTAATGCCGCGCATGGTTCGTGATCCTGAGGCAACGCCGAAGGAATGCGAACTTAAAGAATCGAAAGAGAAGCAACGCGAGAAGCGAAGTCAGTGGCAGGTCGCGGCGTGACCGCGCGCAATCGAGAGCGACCGAAAGGTCCGCGACCTGAAAAGCGACCTGAAACCTGACTCGAAAGGCAGACACTATGAACCGCACGACCAAAAAGAACATTCGCCGAGCCCGTCGTAAGCAGGGCATCCGCAAGGAAGTCTTCGGCATGCCGGATCGGCCGCGCCTTTCCGTCTTCCGTTCGCTCAACCACGTCTACGCGCAAGTGATTGACGATTTGACCGGCAAGACTGTCGCCTCGGCGTCGACTCGCGACAAGTCGTTCGGCGACAAGGGCGCGAAGATGTCCGAAGCGACCGCTGTGGGCAAGCTCGTTGCTCAGCGCGCGAAGGAAAAGGGCGTCCAGAAGGTCGTCTTCGATCGCAACGGATACCTCTATCACGGTCGCATCAAGGCGCTCGCCGATGGCGCGCGTGAAGGCGGCCTGCAGTTCTGAATCGAGTCTGATTCGCGCGGAACCCCGCCGAGTCCGACACTCACCGAGAGTCACCGAGACTGGTACCCACCATGGCAGAATTCATCAGCAAGGATTCCTCTTCCGAGTCGACGACCGTCGGCGTCTACCGCACCTCGTCGACCGTCGCAGGCGGACGTCGTTTCTCGTTCTCGGCGATGGTTGTCGTCGGTGATCGCAACGGTCGCGCCGGCGTTGGTTACGCGAAGTCGAACCAAGTGCCCCAGAGTATCGAGAAGGCGCAGAAGGAAGCGTCGCGCAAGATGAACGCGTTCCAGCTGCAGGGGAAGACAATTCCTCACATGGTCATCGGCCGCTTCGGCGCCACGACCGTGAAGCTGATGCCTGCTGCTCCTGGTACCGGCGTTATCGCAGGTGCTGCAGTTCGCTCGGTGCTCGACATGATCGGCGTGCAGGACTGCCTCACGAAGGTCTACGGTTCGAGCAACCCGAAGAACGTCGTGAAGGCCACGATGGACGCGCTTTCGACGCTCCGCACGCGCGAGCAGGTTGAATCGCTCCGTGGCGTTTCGATCCCAGCAACTTCGGTTGAAGAAGCGATCAAGCGTGGTGCAGCGTTCATGCCGTCCGCGAAGTCGGGCGAGAAGATGGCTGCTCCGAAGAACACCGTTGGCGAGGGCGAGCGCCGTGGCGGCCGTGGTGGCCGTGGCGGACCGCGAGGACCGCGTCGTGATAGCGCCCCGGCGGCGGACGCGGGCGCAGCCCCGGCTGCTCCGGCTCC
This sequence comes from Phycisphaeraceae bacterium, assembly GCA_040380385.1. Classification (GTDB taxonomy): domain Bacteria; phylum Planctomycetota; class Phycisphaerae; order Phycisphaerales; family SM1A02; genus QWPT01. The sequence goes on from JBEIJG010000021.1 coordinate 8,470, forward strand.
GGAAGCGGGCGCGTAAGCGAGTGCGAAAGTGGATGAGTTGACGCGGCTTTCGCGTCAAGCTCGTTCGACGTGTAATGGCGTGAAACGATTCCGGTCGATCGGAGTCGGATGAACGCCGGGTAGCGCAGTAAGGCAAGTTTGATTCCGGTGGCACCACCACCGTTTGGAGAGTTCGAGCCATGATGATCCATGACATCACCGCCAAGGTCGGCCCGCACAAGAAGCGCAAGCGCGTCGGTCGCGGCGAAGGTAGCGGCCACGGCGGCACCTCGACCCGTGGTCACAAGGGTGCGAAGAGCCGCGCCGGTTGGAATAGCCGTCCGTCGTACGCGGGTGGCGCCACTCCGTTCGCGCGTCGCTTCCCCAAGCGCGGCTTCTCGAACGCTGGTTTCCGTACTGAGTACTACGTTGCGAACGTCCGGGACCTCGACAAGCACTTTGATGCTGGCGCGACGGTCGACATCGACACGCTCGTCAAGCTCGGCCTCGTGCCGAACACCAAGCTCGGCCTCAAGGTCCTCGGCGCTGGTGAGATCAAGAAGAAGCTCAACGTCGTCGCCGCTGCGTTCAGCGCAAGCGCGAAGGCGAAGATCGAAGCTGCGGGCGGTAGCTGCTCCGAAGCTCCGACCAAAGCTCAAACCAAGAAGTCCGCGAAGAGTGAGTGATGCCCGCAAAGTCTCTGTGACGGCGTGACGCGGAGCCTTCCCCCGAAGGTCCACAAGTTCTTCAAGCCGGCGAGACAAGTGCGAAGCGAGTTTGGGACCGACTCGGATGCACCCCTCCGACGGGTGACTGAAGATCAGACCGATGCTGCAAGCCTTTGCCAACATCTTCAAGATTCCTGACCTTCGCCGGCGTGTGCTGTTCACGCTCGGAATGATCGCCATTTACCGCATCGGCTATCACATCCCACTCGTGGGTGTGGATCAGACGGCGCTGAAGGATCTCGCGGACAAGGCAACCGGCGATGGCTCCGATCCGTCGGGCTTTGGTCGCATCGTCGAGTACGCGTCGATCTTCTCCGGCGGTAGCCTCTCTCAGTCGACGATCTTCGGTCTCGGCATCATGCCGTACATCACGGCGTCGATCATCTTTCAGCTCCTGACGACGGTTTGGAAGCCGCTCCAAGAGCTCAAGAAGGACGGCACGTCGGGCCAGACCAAAATCAACGAGTACACGCGGTACACCACCGTCGCGCTCTGCTTTATTCAGGGCATGATGTGGCTTGGCTACATGCGAACGCAGGGGCTGGTCTCACCGGGCATCGAAAGCGCGCCTGGTGGTTTGATCGTCTTCTACGCCGCAGGTATTGCTGGTCTCACGGCAGGCAGCCTCTTCCTGATGTGGCTTGGCGAACAGATCGACAAGTACGGCATTGGAAACGGTATTTCGTTGATCCTCACGGCGGGCATTCTTTCCCGGATGCCGGCAGCAGTGCAGTGGGTCATCGATAGCTTCGGCTGGTCGATCCAAGGCGACACTGTGTTGACTCCGGTCGGCCTGCTTCTCCTGATCGCCGGATTCGTATTCGTCGTCGCAGGCGCCGTGCTCATCACCGTCGCGCAGCGCCGCATTCCGATTCAACAAGCGAAGCACACGCGTGGCCGCAAGGTCTATGGCGGTCAGCGCCAGTACTTGCCGCTGCGTATCAACCACGCAGGCGTGATGCCGATCGTGTTTGCGAGTTCGCTCATGATCTTCCCCTCGAGCGTCTTCGGATGGCTCGCCACCCGTGCCCGCGATGGCAACTGGGGTGAGACGTGGGAAACCATCACCAATTTCCTCGCCATGAACACGCAAATCGGGCAGTTCCCGTACGTGTTCATCGAGATCGCAATGATCTTCTTCTTCAGCTACTTCTGGACAACCGTCCAGTTCAGCCCTGAGGAGATGTCAAAGCAACTGAAGCAGAACGGTGCGTTTATTCCGGGCTACCGTCCGGGCCCACGCACGGCTGAGTACCTCGAGACCGTCATGGAGCGCATCACGTACGTGGGTGCAGGCTTCCTGTCTGTGATCGCTGTGCTCCCCACCGTCATCAGCTCGAACATGGGCATCCCGCCCGATGTCTCGCAGTTCCTCGGTGGTACGGGCCTTCTCATCGTCGTGAGCGTCGGCCTCGACCTCATCCAGCGCATCGAGGCGAATCTCCTTATGCGCAACTACTCGGGCTTCCTTGCGTCCGGCGCCAACGACTCCAAGGCTCCACGCATTCGGAGCAGGCTCGGTTGACATGTCGGGCTCGCCGACCATCGCTCCGCTGCATGACTCGAGTCACCGTCCGCTTCTGAAGTCGGGAATGGTGGTTGGTGGTCCCGTGGAGAGGGTCGCGACCGCAAGTTCAAGCGGGTCACCGCGCATCGAACTTCGTTCCGAATCCGATGTGATGGGGATTGAACGCGCTGGTGCACTTGTGGCATCTGTGCTTGAGGTGGCGCGACAGGCTTGTAAGGCGGGCGTCACGACGGCGGAAATTGATCAAGCCGCGCACCGTGCGATTCTCGCGGGTGGTGGCGAGGCACTCTTCGTCGGATACCGCGGCACTTCGGAGTCGCGTCCGGCATTTCCGACCGCGACCTGCATCAGCGTCAATGAGGAGTTGGTGCACGGGGTTCCCGGAGCGCGCGTCGTACAGGATGGTGACCTCGTCTCCATTGACGTTGGTGTTCGCCTCGACGGTTGGTGCGCGGATAGCGCGATCACCGTTTGCGTCGGAAACGTGTCCGCGGAGTGCCGTGCGCTTGTCGAGTGTGCGGATGCGATGCTGCAGCATGCCATCGCCGCAGCCGCGCCAGGTCGACGTTGGAGCGGCATCGCGCGCGAACTCGAGGCAATCGCAGAGCAGGCGAACTTCGCCATTGCAGTTGATTTCGTCGGACATGGCATCGGTCGGAAGTTGCATGAACCACCGCAGGTTCCGTGCAGCGCCTATCGATCCTTCCGTGAGTACGGTGACTTCACCCTTCGACCGGGGATGGTGCTCGCAATCGAGCCCATGCTCGTCCTCGAAGCGCCGCAACGTATCGCGGCGGGTGAGGCTGCAGGGGATCTCTGCTCCCCGGCGTGCACGCTGGCTGCCGACGGCTGGACAGTCATTCTCAACTCGGGCCGACCGAGTTGTCATGTGGAACACACTGTGGTCATCACCCGCGACGGAGCGCGTGTACTCACGGCAAAATCGATATACACGAGCCTCGCGGACTATCGGAGAGCGGGATAGCTCCTGCGAGCCGAGCCGACTCGAGCCAGCATTACATCAACGAGCAATATGCAACGGACTGTGTTCGAGCGATCCCGCCTCGCAACAGAGATCTGAAACGGAACGAACAAATCCAAGCGAAAACGACGAGCAGAAAGTCGCCAAACAATGGCTAAGGAAGACAAGATCACCCTCGACGCTGAAGTGACTGAGGCGCTTCCAGACGCGATGTTTCGCGTTCGCCTTCAGAACGATCAGGAGATCATCGCCTACGTCAGCGGCAAGATGCGGAAGTTCTTTATCCGCATTCTTCCCGGCGACCGCGTGACCGTCGAGATGAGCCCGTACGACATGACGAAGGGTCGAATCATCTACCGATTCTGAGATTGCCCCGCGTGTCGACCTCTCCATCGCGCGAGCGACTGAAGAGCCCGATATTTCGAAAGCAAAAGTCCGACCGAGAACCACCAAGAAGACGAACAGACAACACCTCTTCGAAGCTTGCTTTGTAGAGTGTCCGTTCGAAGTACAGACAGAAGGAGTCCACCATGAAGGTTCGTTCGAGCATCAAGCGCCGTACCCGTGACTGCCAAATCGTGGTCCGAAAGGGCAAGCGCCTCGTCATCAACAAGAAGAATCCCCGTCTCAAGCAACGTCAGGGCTGACTTCCGCCGGAAGTTCTGTACAATCTCCCTTCCCCCTTTGATCGCCCGCGCGATGCGCGAGTGCTTCAGAGAGGGTCGGAAGATCGCGCGGTCGTTGCACGCAAGTCGAAAGACTTGCATGCGAAACCAAGTGAATCGTGAGAAGTACTGCCCGAGCGCAGTGTGAGAGAACGCGAGAAGTTGTCAGAGAAATCGCGTCAAGAAAGTGCTGCAACGTGGGCGAGTTCGCTCGCACAGTTTGAAGCACCGTATTGAGGCACCGTATTGAAGCATCGTCGTCATGAAAGTCCCGCGTCGTTCGAGTTCGAACGAACGCATCAAGCACATCGAACAATGGATGGGTGCATCGCCAAACGCGATGGCCCTCGGAGCAAGACATGCCCCGTATCGCTGGTATCGACATCCCTGAGAAGAAGAAGATCGGCGTCTCGCTGCGCTACGTTTACGGCATCGGGCCGAAGGTTGCGCTCGACATCCTCCGCGAGGTCGGTATCGACGCGGAGCGCCGGACCAATGAACTCAAGGAGCAGGAGATCGCAGCGATCACCGCTGTCATCGACGCCAAGATCGTCGTTGAAGGTGCGCTTCGTCGCCAGATCCAGCAAGACATCCAGCGCTTGAAGGACATCAAGAGCTATCGCGGCGATCGTCACCGCAAGAGCTTGCCTGTCAACGGCCAGCGTACGCGTTCGAACTCGCGCACGCGCAAGGGTAAGAAGAAGACCGTCGCCGGTAAGAAGGGCGTGAAGGGTTGATGTGAGTGGTCGAACGGTGGTGGCCGCGCGAAGACGCGTTGGCTGCTACGCCGCTCGGCACTCCATCGCACCGCACGCAGCTTCGCGAACCGTTTGACATTGTTCGGCACCGTCCGAACGTGAGTGCAGTTGAAATTCACCACGCGTTTCGACGCGAGTTATTCAGAGAGCAACCATGAGCACGCCCACCACGGCAGCATCCGCTTCGAAGAAGAAGATCCGCAAGAACGTTCTTCGCGGCATCGTTCACGTCAACGCGACCTTCAACAACACGATCGTCACCATCACCGATGTGAATGGCGAAACGATCGCGTGGGACTCGGCCGGTACGGTCGGTTTCAAGGGCGCGCGCAAGTCGACTCCGTTCGCGGCGAGCCGCGCCTCGGAGAAGGCTGTTGGCAAGGCGAAGCGCGTTGGACTCAAGGAAGTCGAAGTGCGCGTGAAGGGCCCAGGACCGGGTCGTGAGAACGCAATCACTGCGCTCCAGGCGAACGGTCTCCGCGTTACGGCGATCGAAGATCACACGGCTCTGCCTTTCAATGGCTGCCGTCCGCCGAAGAAGCGCCGCGTCTGAGTTTTACGGATGCGACGAAGTACTCGTCGGATCCTGGTTTCACGGATTCGGAGAAGCACTCTCCGCATCCTGAACGGGCACGTCAGGCGTCGGAGAAATCCGCGTCAGACCGCCCGAATTTGAGATCACTCCCGCTTGCTCTGCGAAAGTCGAGCGAGCGGATTCGAAGGCGCTCTTTCAAGAACGTCTTCAAACTGGATCCTCCCGCACAGATGGCAGCCATTCGCCGACAGGAATGGTGGTCCGAGCTGCGCGAGGTGTTGGAAGGGCGAATGCCCGAAACTGTCGGAAGCCCAGCACGGGCAAGGTTGGAATATCTATGCATCTTCGTTGGCGTGGCCTCGATCTTCCTGCAAATGTGATCCCCGACGCGCGTAGCCGCTCGGCGACCTTTGGTCGCTTCACGGCCGAGCCGTTCGAGCCTGGTTTCGGTACGACCATCGGTAACGCGCTTCGTCGCGTCCTGCTCTCGTCGATCGAAGGCGCTGCGATCACCAAGGTGAAGATCAAAGGCGTGACGCACGAGTTCTCGACGATTCCAGGCGTTCTCCAAGACGTCGTGGACATCATCCTCAACATCAAGGGCATCGTTGTCGCAATGGACGGCGACGGCCCGAAGACGATGCGCCTCTCGGCTGAAGGCCCTGGCGACGTGACCGCGGAACTGATCGAGTGCGATGCATCGATTGCGATCATCAATCCCGACCAAGTCATCGCGACCCTCACCGACAAGATTGATTTCGACATCGAATTCACGGTCGAAAAGGGCCGTGGCTACATTCCGGCGAGCGAGCAGATCGCGAACGACAACGCGCGCGGCGCAGATCAGGTCATCGGCGAGATTCCGATCGACGCGATCTTCTCGCCCGTGCAGCGCGTCCGCTTCGCGACCGAAGACACGCGCGTCGGTCAGCAAACGAACTACCAGAAGTTGACGCTCGACCTCTGGACCAACGGCACCGTGACTCCAGAAATGGCGCTCGTTGAGGCCGCGAAGATTCTTCGCAAGCACCTCAATCCGTTCGTCCAGTTCGATGAGCTCGGCTCCAACGTGGTCTCGGACGACGTCGCCGCTGCGAACGAGCAAGATGATGAACTCATCCGCAAGCTCCGTATGCCGGTCACCGAACTCGAGCTCAGCGTTCGCGCGTCGAACTGCCTCGAGACGGCCAAGATCCGCTCGGTTGGCGAACTCGTGCAGCGCACCGAAGATGAATTGCTCGCTGTGCGCAGCTTCGGCCGCACGTCGTTGCGCGAAGTCAAGTCTGAACTCGAGAAGATTGGTCTTCACCTCGGATTCCCAGTTCCGGACGGCGTCCTGAACGGCTGAGTGTGGGCGACCAATGTCGCGAGTCAGATGCGTGAGATGAGTGAGATGAATGAGAAGTACGTGTGAGAGTTCGCGCGAGCGCGCGCGAAACTCGAAACGAAAGTAACCGCTGAAAGCGACCTTCCTGAGACGAGTCAACTGAGTGATTCAAGTGAGTCACTCAACTGAGTCCCTCAGGGGGCCGCCTCAGACAACCAGAGAAGTGATTCGGGCCGAACCAAAGGGTTCCGCCCAGATAGGAACGAGTCATGCGTCACCGTGTATTTGGCAAGCAACTGTGCGTGAAGGAAGATCACCGTCGCGCGATGCTCCGCAACCTCGCTGCTGGTCTCTTCGAGCACGGCCAGATCGAAACCACGATCCCCAAGGCGTAGGCTGTTCAGCCGTTCGTTGAGAAGCTGATCACGATGGCGAAGCAGTCGAGTCTTTCGAGCCGCCGCGCCATCGAAGCGCGGATCAACGATCGCGCTGTCTTCGCGTGGATCAAGGATCCGAACACGAAGGAAGAGAAGAAGAACCTCCACAATCTGTGGGATCTTCCAGCGGAAGACGCGATCGAGTTCAACCGCTACGGTGAACTCCGCAAGGCACCGCGTCTCGTCCAGCACCTGATGACCAAGGTGGCTCCGCTCTACGCGGATCGCGCCGGTGGTTACACCCGCATCATCAAGCTCGACAAGC
>JBEIJG010000022.1:0-15528 GCA_040380385.1 Phycisphaeraceae bacterium
AACCCAGACGACGTCAATCAGGCGATGACTCGTCCGCACGACCCAACCGCGCCATTCTCCGCGCTCGTGTTCAAGGTCGTGTCCGACACCCACGGCGATCTCACCTACATCCGCGTCTACTCGGGCAAGCTCGACAAGGGCACGCGCGTGCTCAACCCGGGCAACGGCAAGCGTGAAAACGTCAGCCGCATCTTCGAAATGCACGCGAACAACCGCAACGCGCTCGAAGAAGTGGACGCAGGCAACATCGTCGCCGTCGTCGGTCTCAAGAACTCGTACACCGGTGACACGATCTGCGATCCAGAGAATCCGATCATCCTCGAGCGTATGACCTTCCCTGAGCCGGTCATCTCGATGGCGATCGAGCCGATCACCGCCGATGACAAGAAGAAGCTCGGCGACGCGCTCACCACGATCCGTCGTGAAGACCCGTCGTTCCGTTCGAACTACAACGACGAAACCGGCGAAACGATCATCGCAGGCATGGGTGAGCTTCACCTTGAAATCATCAAGAACAAGCTCACGCGCGACATGAAGATCGGCGTCAACGTCGGCAAGCCACGCGTTTCGTACCGCGAAACGATCACTGGCCAAGCCAACGAAGTCCGCGGTCTCTTCAAGAAGCAGTCCGGTGGTCGCGGTCAGTTCGGTGACGCTGTCGTCACCGTCATGCCGATCACGCCGGAAGAGGCGGAAGCAGCCGAGTTGAAGATGAAGGACGGCGTTGTGTTCGAAGACAAGATCTCGGGCGGCGTCGTTCCGCGCGAGTTCATCCCGTCGATCGAATACGGCGTGCGTCAAGCAGCGGCCTCGGGCGTTCTTGGCGGCTACCCCGTCATCAATGTGCGCGTGCAACTCGTCTTCGGTTCGTACCACGATGTCGACTCGAGCCAGGTCGCATTCGAACAGGCAGGCATGCTCGCCTTCCGCGAGGCAGTCATGAAGGCGAAGCCAGCTCTCCTCGAGCCGATCATGAAGCTCGTGGTCACGACGCCGGACGAATTCTTCGGCAACGTGTCGGGCGACATCGCGTCCCGCCGCGGTCAGATCACCGATCAAGAGATGCGCGGCAACGCACGTCTGCTCACTTGCGAAGTGCCGCTCTCCGAACTCTTCGGTTACACGACGGCGCTCCGCTCGATGACGCAAGGTCGCGCGACAAGCTCGATGGAGCCGCTCACCTACCGCGTCATGCCAGAGAAGCTCAAGGACGCTGTCCTCAAGAAGTGATCTTGAGGTGAGTCGACCCCGAACGGAGCGCGCTGTGCGGCGCGTAAAAGACTCGGGGCTCCACTCGGGAATCCACTCGGGAATCCACTCGGGAATCCACTCTGGAATCCACTCTGGAATCCACTCGAGAATCCACCCAACAACACGAAGCGCCCCTGCCTCACGGCGGGGGCGCTTTCGCTTGAAGGCGGGGGCGCTTTCGCTTGAAGGCGGGGGCGCTTTCGCTTGAAGGCGCCCATCGTGAAGCTGCATTCTGGGTCGGATACCTGCTGGCAAGATCCGTGCGGAGCGAGGCGGTCAGGCTACTATGGCCGCCATGCCGGGCCCCAAGGGCGACACTGTTGATGTACCCATTGAAAGCGGTGCGATCCGCGCGGAGTACGACCGCGAACTCGCGGCGTGGCTCCGTCGACGCCTTGGCTATCTCTGTATCGCGATCGTGATCTTCCAGTTGATCTCGACGGGGCTTCTCGTCGCGTTCGCGATGGGTGCAGTCACGTCGAATCCCGAACCAGAGCGCGCGCCAACACCGATTGAGCGACGCGCGATGCAGGCCGAGCGCCGCGCCGAAGCAGGACTCGCACCACGACCGGGCGATGAGCGCGCGCGCGCGATCGCGGCGGAGATTCAGGAGCGCGAAGATCGCGCACGCCAAGCCGAACGCGGACGCGAAGCCGTTGTCTCGACGCTCGACATCCTCAACACGATGGTGAAGGATGCCGCGCAAGGACTCACCGAGGGTCGCCGCGAACGACGCGCCGCGGCGCCGATGCGACCGATGGATCGTTGGTATCTCGACGAACCCGCTGCGACGGAGATCGTGACCGCTGCAGACAAGCCTTCGTTTGGTTCCGAATCGAATCCGATCGGTGGAGAGAGTGCGTCGGCGAGCGCGCAAGCCGATGGACGATCAACCGATCAAGCCAATGCGCAGATTGATGGCACGGGCGAGAACGCTGCGCAGCGTGGCTCGAGACGTACGTCCAGTGCTTCCCGAAACGGCGAGCCGGACGACAGTTCGTCGGAAGAAACTGCCGCGTTCTCCGAAGACCAAGATGTCGAGGAAGTCGATGCCGCTGCAGCGCCAGCCGTTGCAACAGTCCTCCCGTGGTGGGGCTTCGTTGGGCTCAGCCTGCCAACGCTCCTTGTTGTCGGCTGGTTTGGCCTCGTGGTGCGTCGACAGCTTCAAACGCACGCAGAGTTCGTCGCCGCCGCATCGCGGATGATTCTCATCCTCGGCTTGATCACGTTCGTGTTCGAAGCCGCGCTGATCATCGCGATTCCCGGCGTCCCCGCGACGCCGCTGCTCTCGATCTTCTTCTGGCACGCAACCGCCTCGCTCTTCCTTCCCTGGTCGTGGCGTGAGTCGCTCAAGCCGATCGTGCCGCTTCTCGCGGGCTGGTTGTTGCTTTCGCTGGGCCTCGCCGTCCAGCAAAACGCATGGCTCCCGCTCGTCCTCAAAGTTGTGGCAGTCCCCTTCATCTTCGCGCCCGCGCTCGTCCTCTGCTACGTGCGGCTGCAGTGGCACCAAAGCAAGTTCAAGACTGGTTTCGTCGGACGCCGATTCCTCGAGATGCGCCGTGAGTATCAGCAGGCGCGCGCGGTGCATGAGTCGCTTTTCCCGAAGCCCTTCTCGACGGAATGGATGCGATTCGATTTCGGCTATCGACCCGCAGCTGAAATCGGCGGCGACTTCATCCACGCGTGGATTGGCGAAGACGAGCGTTTCTATCTCACGCTCATCGATGTGACAGGCCACGGACTTGCAAGCGCAATGAGCGTCGCGCGTATTCACGGCGAAATCGAGCGACTGCGCGACGAACACCCTGATGAAGGGCCCGCGAAACTTCTCGCGCGTCTCAATCGCTACTTCCATCGCTTGCTCGCTCGCCACCGCCTCTATGCAACGGGCATTCTCCTCACGATCGATCCGCGCACAGGCGAGTTGCGCTACGCAAGCGCTGGTCACCCGCCGATTTTCCTTCGTTCGAAAGGCGACGTGACGGAGCTTGCGTCCACCACGTTCATGCTCGGCGCCGTTGACAATGAAGTGTTCGGCGAAGACGAGGTGACGCTGCAACTGAATGAGCGCGACACGCTGATTCTCTTCACCGACGGCGCGTACGACGCGAAGAATCCACGTGGCGAGCGCTTCGGACTCGAACAACTCCGCGACACGATCGCGCGACCGGTTGCGCCGCCGAAGTGGACGCAATTCTTGATGCGGCTCCTCGATACCTACGAAGCCGGTGTGGCAGAAGATGATCTCCTGATCGCAGAAATCACGCTGCTGCAGCGGCGATCAATCTCGAGCGTGACGGGTGATCCTCTGCCCCTCTCACGCGCCTATGCCGAGATGGGGGAAGAGTCTTGAGCGCTGCGCGAGCTGGCGACTCGACGGGTGCTTCCGACACTCAACCTTCGCTTTCCAACGCTCGGATGCGAGAGTTGCTCGCGCGGGCGGTGCGCATGGCGTCACGTGGCCACGGCGGCGCTGAACCAAACCCGATGGTTGGTTGCGTGATTGCCGACCACGACGGCCGCGTGATCGCCGATGGGTATCACCGTCGTTGTGGTGGACCCCATGCGGAAGTTGATGCGCTCGCTGCGGCAGGCGCGCGCGCGCGTGGCGCAATTGCGCTCGTCACGCTCGAACCTTGCAATCATCACGGCCGCACAGGGCCGTGCAGCGAAGCGCTTGCGGATGCGGGCGTTGCGGAAGTGATCTACGCCGTCGGCGACCCGAATCCGCTCGCAAAGGGTGGTGCCGAGCGACTGCGTGAACGCGGCATTCGCGCATTCCATGTGCCGCACGCGGCCGCTGACGAACTCGCCCTCCCCTTTCTGAAGCGCGTTCGGACGGGTTTGCCGTGGATCTCCGCAAAGTGGGCCCAGTCGATCGATGGCGCCGTCGCGCTTGCGAACGGCGACAGTCAGTGGTTCAGCGGTGCGCGCTCGCGCCGCATGGTGCATCGTGAGCGAGGTCGCGTTGATGCGATTCTCACGGGAATCGGGACAGTGCTCGAGGACGATCCGCGGCTCACCGCGCGCGACGTGCGCGTCGTGCGAACGCCTCGACGCATCGTGTTCGATCCTGATGCACGCACGCCGCTCGATGCAAACGTGCTCCAGCCCCCCACCCAGACACCCACAGATGGCGCGCAGAGTCCCGCCGCGCACACCGCGACGATTCTCGTCGACTTGAGTTCATCGACCGACGCTGCGTTTCTGCGTCGCGTCGAGGCGCTTACTGCGCGCGGTGCGACGATTGTGCCGCTTGGTCGAGGCGGCGCCATCGAGCCCGCGCTTCGTGCCTTGGCGCGCGAGGGCGTTTCAACCGTACTCGTCGAATCTGGCGGCGGACTTGTTGGACGCCTGCTTCAAGAGAATCTCCTCGACGAAGCGTGGGTGTTTGTCGCGCCGCTCTTGGTCGCGGACGATGTCGCGCGACGCAGTGCGCGCGGCATGGCGCCCGAAGTTCTCGCCGCGATTCCACGCGCGCGGTTACTCTCGGTGCGTCGACGCGGCGCGGACGCGCTCCTTCACTATCGTTGGGCAAGCGCGCTCACGACGCCGAGCTCTTCTTAAACTGATTTTTTGAACTCGAGATCCGCAGGCGTGATCGGCAAGTCGATCGCACCGAAGACGCGCAACACTCCATCGCCGTTCTCGAGAATTGTTTTCCCATCGGTGCGCTGTGCGATACGCACGGTATCGAGTGGCTCGTTCGCGAAGCCCTTCAACACCACTTGCCCAACGCGAGTTTCTTCGGGGAAAGGCGCGATTTCGACGGCACCCGCGCGCGTTTCGCAAAGCGCAGTAAGAAGCCGATCCACCGCCTCGGTTGCGACGGAACCCGCGAGTCCCTCGGCGTCTCCAACGGGCGTGCGCGTGGCACTCCAACCGTTTACTTCGCGTGTCAGCGTGAGTCGCTCTCCACGCATCGCGTCACCGAGCAGAATCTCCATGCTCGCCACGTCGCGCGGACGGACCGACGTTGCGATCGCATCGATCAATCGATCTGCCCGTGGCACAATTCCTGCGATTTCCGCGGCGGGAAGTCGCACCACGGAGACCGTGCCTTCGACAAGCCCGAATCGATCCTGCGCGCCGATTGAAACCGCATCGCCGATGCGAAGTGCCTGCTTGCCTGCGCTCGTCTCGACTTCGATCCGTGCCGCGGGCGGATCGATCCCGTAGACCGACGGCTCACGCGGCTCATCCACAATGAAGCCCGCGGAGCGTGCGCGTCGAAGCGCGTCCAACAACTCTTCGACTTGCTGCCGATCCGCGCGCGTCTGTATCGGCGCCACGATGCGATACCCATTCTTCTCGCGCACGATTTCGGTGCGATTACTTCCTGATTCAAACACGACGCGCTGTACATCACCGAGATCTGGGAAGAGCTCGCGACGACGGAAATCGCGCACATCGCGTTCGAGCGCGAGTTCGTGGAGCGCGCTCTCAACGACGTCGTAACCTGGATCACCCGAGCGGCGCGCGAATGCACGACCAGCGAGACTCCGACGACCGAGTTCCACGACAACTTCACGCCGCGCACCATCGATGTTCGGCGCCTCGCGCAAGGTCACCGTTGCAACCGCGGGTGCGAGACCCGCGGCTTCCAACGTCGCATGCATCGTGCCGACGCCAGTGGACGCCTCGCCAGACGCCACATCGACATGTCTCACCGATTCAGCCTTCAGAACGCGCGAGATGAATTGCCGCACCGCCCAGGCGTCCGCGGCATGTGTCACGGGTTCAATCTGTCGCCACGTGGCTTGTGAGGAACTCGTCTCTGCTGCGGAATCTTCGCTCGGATCCGCAGAAACACGCTCAAAGACAAAGCGCTTCCCGTCGCGCGCGAGTTCGATGCGATTCACCCGCTCCGGATCGATTTCGTCGGCCGCGATCAGCAAGCGACGCGTCGGACCTTGCGAGATTGCGGTGTCCGCCAAACGCGAGGCCGCAACGGCGCACGTTCCCGCGATGGCAAGCGCAACAAGTGATCGAATCCACTTCATGCGCGGGCCCTTCTGCGTCCAACACGAATCGCCCCGAGCGCAATCGGACCAAGCACAAGGAACGCCGTGCCGCCAATCATCCATGTGCGTCGTGCGGTGTCCTCTAATCCCTCGATGCGCGGAACTTCGCGACCAGAGAGTCCTGCATCGAGCAGTTCATCCCGCCCCGCGAGCCATGCCGCGAGCGCAAGCAACAGCTCGCGATTTCCCGCGTTCCCAAGCGCTGTGCGCCCACCACCGAGGTCGTCCGAGAGATCCGCAAGGCTCGTCAACATCCAGCCACCACTCGCGACGAGTGCGACGCGCTGCGCTCCCTGCGCGGGCTGACCCTGTGCGAGCTTTCGTTCGGCAATGACGGCAACGGGAAGCGCCTCTTGCAAACGCTTGCGATCGGGAACCTCGCGAACGCCGTCACCGTCACCGCGCCAATCGTCGGCAAGCCACCGCGCTTCGGCGGGTTCAATCTCAACGATCGTCTCACGCCAAACGCCGTTCGGTGCTGGCTCGTCGAGTTGCACGGGCATCGGCTGGTTCAAAAGCAACGGTCGACCTGCGAGCCGTGGAGCCATCGGCGATGGCGGCACACGCCGCACGAGTTGCCACGGTTGCGCAGTTGGCGTGCCGTCTTCGGCGGCCACGAGTTGAAGCACAACTTTGCCCGCGTCCGGTGCGATCCCAAACGGCGCGAGCAATGTTTGCCACGGGTCGGGTTGCCCGAGCACGGCAAGCATGCTTCGACCAGCGGTGAAAAGGACCGGCGCGCCTTCAGCAACAAGTTCGCTCGCGACGGTCGCGAGAAGTTTTTCTTCGCGCGAGAGATCGAGTTGCGCACGTCGAAGCGCGGGCAACACGACAAAGACCTGCGGGCGTTTGTCGCGCGCGATCGGTCGTTCACCACGGCCCGGCGTCCACTCCACCACCGAAAATCCTGCGCTGCGCAGCGCGTCGGCCATCGCGGTCAAATCGCTGAAATCCTGCTTGCGCTTCAGCAGCGAGTCACGTTCGCAATGTACGAAAACCACTTCCGGCATCGATCCTGCGGCGATGCTACGAATCGCGCCTGAGAGCACTTCTTCTCCGCGGAACGAAAAGCTGTAGCGCCCTGCATCACCTTCGACACCGCTTGATTTCGGGAAGATTCGCCACGCGGGAACCGTTGCAATTCGACCGTTTCCAACGACAACAGCCGCTTCGCCTCCAACGAGTTCGCGCCCAAGCACATCAAACTCAAGTTCCGGAAGCGCTTCGAGTTCTTGCCGCGCGGCGAGCATCTTGGTCGCCATCTCTTCAAACGATGCGATCCGCGACTGCGCGATGTTTCGCACACTCGCCGGAAGCGAAGGCTGCGTGCGCCAGTTCGAGAAGAGGGTTGCCGCAGAAGCGAGTTGATCGCTCCAAACGCGGAAACCCTGCGCGAGCGCACTGCGTGCACCTTCGATATCGGGAAGCGGGCGCGTCGCGCTGGTTTGCGAGAGTTCGACGACGCGCGCGCGGAATTGATCTCCGTCGGACGCAATCTGCGCGAAGAACCCTGCGAGTTGTTCGAGCGTGCGTCGTACACTCTCGTTTGCGGTCTTTTCCCCGCTGTTTCCAGAAGACAACTGCCCCGCCGCTGCGCGAAGCCCCGCGGTTTGCGTGCCTGCCTCCGCGCGGAATGCATCGAAAACCTCAAGTCCTCGTCGAATCGCATCCTCGCACTTTGCGAGATCCGATGCGCGCATCGATACGATGGCTGCGAGTTCGCCCTCGAAGACGCCGCTCGACGCGGGATCGGTCGGATCGATGCGCCGCGCCTCGACGGCATCATTCGCGTCGTGAAAGCGCTCGAGCACTTCATCGATCTGACGAAGCACGGCGGGGTCCGCCTTCGCTGCATCGACAAAGAGCAGCACTTTCCATTGTCCGTCGAGGCTCGCGAGAAGCGATTCCGTCGATGGCGCAAGGCTGTAGGAACGGGTTTTGGTTGCATCGAGTTCGACGCGGGTCGCAGGCTGCGACGCAAGCGCGACAAGTGCAACAAGCGCGGCGCCTGCACTCACGACGAAGACAGCGCCTTCCAAGCGCGCGCTCGCGCGCAACCACGAACTCCGCGCGGTGCGTTGGCGCGGTCGTTCGAGAAGAACCGTGGCGGTCACGAGTCCTGCCGCTGCGAGAGCGATGAAATATGCAACCGAAGACGTGTCGAAGATGCCGAGCGCGAAACCTTCAAGACGTCGAAGTGGATCGCATGCGGCGGCAATTGGGGCGTACTCAATCGGCAGCACACCCACGAGGAGACGCGATCCGGCAACGAGCGCAAACCATGCGAAAAACGCGCCGAGAAACGCGACCGTTTGGCTCGCGGTTGTTGCACTGACGGCGATGCCGATCGCGCTCGCCGCGCAACCGGCGAGAAAGAGCCCGAGGAAGCCACACGCGGCCTCGCCGAAATCGGGCGATGCGTAGACCTCAAGCGGGATCAAGAGCAGCGCGAGCGGAAGAAGACTCGCCGCGACGAGCACCGCACAACCGATCGCTTTCCCAAGCACCATCTCAAGCGGCGTAAGCGCGCTTGCGAAGAGTGTCTCCCACGTCTTCAGTCGAAACTCTTCGCTGAAGGAACGCATCGAGATCGCGGGCGCAGTTGCGAGCAGCGCCCAACCCGCGGCGATCAGCGCCGAGCGAAGTGTCGCGGGACGGCTTTCCTCGAAGATCCCGGCGAAGAATGCAACGGCCGCAACCGCGCCTGCAATCGCGAGCACGATCCAACCTGTTGCTCCGGCGAATGCACTCGCCACTTCTCGCCGTGCGACGGCTGCGACGCGCTGCATCGATCGCGTCATCGCACACCTCCCGACACGATCGAGACGAAAATCTCTTCGAGCCGCGCATCGGCGGGCTCAAAGACACGCACCGCAACTCCTGATGCAGCCAGCGCACGTGCGATGGTGTCGCGCGCGTCAGGATCGCGAAGTGTGATCTCGGCGGCATGCCAGCCGTCATCAAGTTGAGACGTCGCACCGATGACAAAGACTCCGTCGTCTCGCAGTCGTGCGGCCGCCGGAATGCTCGCAAGCGCCCGCTCACACTCGATGCGATGACAACGTCCACCACCTGCACGCGCGCGAAACACCTCCATCGACTCGTGCGCGAGCAGTTCACCCTTCGCCATCACAAGGAGCTCTGTACACACATCTTCGACTTCGGAAAGAAGATGCGACGAGAGCAAAACGAGACGTGATGCGCCGAGTTCTCGCACAAGCGCGCGGAAGGCAAGCGTCTGTCCTGGATCAAGCCCGACCGAGGGTTCGTCGAGGATCAGTACTTTCGGATCGCCAAGAAGCGTCTGCGCGAGACCTGCGCGCTGCTGCATGCCTTTCGAAAGCGTGCCCGCACAACGATCCGCAAATCGCGCGACGTCTGTCCGTTCCATGGCGTCGGCGATCGCTGAGCGCGCGGCACTTCCCGAAAGCCCACGCAACGAAGCGCGAAAGTGCATGTGCTCGCGCACGGTGAGCTCCGGCGAAAGAGGCGCCGACTCGGGCAAGTATCCAACGGTGCTGCGGAGGCGCGTTGCATCGCGAAGCGCATCGTGACCGCAGACCTCGAGGGTTCCTTCGTCGGGAATCAACACCCCGGCGAGCATCCGAATGGTTGTCGTTTTGCCGGCGCCGTTCGGACCGAGGAACCCGCATACGCCTCGCGCGGGCAGGTCGAATCGCACCGATTTCACCGCCTCAACGCTGCCGAATCGCTTGACCAAGCCATTCGCGCGAACCGCGGGCGGAGCCGCGCGAGATGTGTCGCGCGGCTCAGCATCAATCGCTCCAACGAAGGTCGGGTTCGAGGGTCGAGACACGGGCGCGCAGTGTATCGAGAGGCCGCTCTGCGTCAGGGCTCTTCGGCCATGATTGGATCGATCGGCAGCACTGATCGACCGCGTCCTGAACCGGGTTTCCTGTCCTTGCGTATCGATGACAAACCATGCTCCGAAAGTCGCGGAGAACTCCTACACTCCGCGCTCCCGTCGGACGGATCCAACGGAGTTCTCGTGCGAACGTACGAGCCACAGCAACACACACGCGCGCCCAACAGCGCCGAGACAAGCGATGGCGACAGACGACACGGTTGGAGACCACGCGACGACACCCGACTCGGGTGACAGCGGTCGCTCTCCCTCAAACTCGACATCGCGTTTCTTCGTCTACGAACTCCGCGGCACCGCCCCGCTTGATCTTGCGCAACGGCAGGCACTCTCGGAGTTCGCTATTTCCGATCGTGCGGGCACCGGCACCGCCGATCGCGCAACCCGCGCGCTGGAGTTGCTCGGCGAAGGTGTTGGCATCGTCGAGCCGAGCGGCGAAATCGTGTGGATGAACCACGGGCTCTCGCGCCAGACACCGGAGTTGATGCGCCGATTCGCGGACGCGTGCGTCGAAGCGATTGCCGCGTGGCGCCGCACGCGAGGCGTCAAGGGAACGGTCCGCTCGACATTTCGTGCGGAAGGTCGGTGGTACGACGTTGTGATGACACCGATCCTCGCCGCTGCGGGAGCGCAGATCGACGGAGCGGTTGCACTTCTCGTGGATGCCACGGCAACGCGTCGTATTCAGGATCGCCTCGACGCGATCGATCAAGCGGGCGCGGCACTGCTTCGATTCGACGAGAGTGAGCTGAATGCAGAGAACGCTGCGGAGCGTCTCCGAACGCTCGAAGCGCGCGTACTCGGCGCCACCCGAAGCGTTCTTGGATTCGACAATTTTGAGTACCGCATCACGAATCGAAAGACCGAGCAACTTGAACTCGTCTTCTGCTCAGGTCTGGTTCCGCTCGGGATCGGCGAGCGCATTTTCGCGCGCCCAGAAGCGAACGGCTTGAGTGGACTCGTCGCGTCGACCGGAACGAGCATCGTTTGCGTCGATGTGGCGCAAGAACCCCGCTACGTGCGTGGCCTGCCCGGCGCCTCAAGCACGCTGACGGTTCCGCTTCGGCTCTACGATGAAGTTGTTGGAGTGCTCAACGTCGAGAGCACGGAACACGCGCACTTTGATGATGAGGATCGCATCGGTGCCGAGTTGCTCGGTCGTTACGTCGCACTCGCCTTGCACATGCTTGACCTCTTGGTGCAAGAGCGCTGCGAGACGCTGCGCGCGACGTCCACAACCTTGGCGCGCGAAGCTGAAACGCCGCTCAACGAACTGACGCAAGCTGCGCGCGAACTTGAAGCTCATGCCAGCGATGACGCCACTCGTGCATTTTCGAAGCGTCTCAGCGAAAACATCGCGCGCGTCGAAGAACTGCTAAAAAATGCAGGGACGGCGCAACGCGGCATTCTCGGTGCAGAAGAGTTCATGCGTGCGTTTTCGCGCGAAGGGCTTGTTGATCCTCTCTTCGCGGGTCGACGCGTGCTCGTCGCGGATGACGACGATGCGACGCGTGAAACTGTCCGCGATGTGTTCATACAGCAAGGCTGTCGCGTCACCGCATGCATCGACGGCAGAGCGGCCATCGACGCCGTACGCGCACACGCCGCAAGCGCAACGCCCTTTGACCTCGTGATCTCCGATATTCGCATGCCCGACGCGAACGGTTATGAAGTTTTCCGCGCATCGAAGGACGCGAGCCCCGAGACACCCGTCATTCTGATGACTGGTTTCGGCTACGACCCGAACCACTCCATCGTGCGATCAGGCCAAGAGGGACTTCACTGCCATCTCTTTAAGCCGATCGAAATCGCTCAACTGCTCGAAGAATCGCGCAAAGCGCTCGCCGCGCGCGCGTAACACGCGTCTGCACCAGCGCACTCACGTCAAACGCGATGCGCCACCAAGACGCGCTCGTGACCGTCACCATCGCGAAGCACGTCGACATCACGCCAACCCGTACGTGTACCGAGTTTCCGCACGGCGTCACCGTGCTTCCATCCGATTTCGACGAGCAACAACCCACCCGGTCGCAACCGTCGTTCCGCTCCCGCGACGACCGCTCGCACGAACTGCAGCCCGTCGGCGCCGCCGCGCAACGCGCTTGCGGGTTCGAACTCACGGACGTTTCGGTCGAGTTCCGCGTATTCCGCATCCGTCACGTACGGTGGATTCGAAACGATGAGGTCGAATCGTTCGTCCTCGCGCATCGCTCCGTACAGATCACCCACACGAAAGTCGACGTTTGCCCCGAGACGGGCCGCGTTCCGTTGCGCGAGCTCCACAGCTTCCGCGACGATGTCGGTTGCAACCACCGACGCAACTCCATGGGCGGCAACATTCGGAGTTGTCGCCCTCAAAGTCTTCGCGGTTGTGTCTCGTTCCGCTCCGACAACATCGCTCAGCGCAGGCTCCGTCGCGCGAAAGTGGACCTCCGAAGCGATGTCACGCACAACCGGAACTGCTGCCGGCTGCTGCACAGCCTGGAACCGCGCCGCTTGATCGAGTGTGCCCGCGGCGCCGCGAATCGGCTGGCACCCGGTACCGTCGGGCCGACGAATCGCACGCATTCCTAGGGCAATGGAGACCGCGATGCATCCGGTTCCAGTGCAGAGGTCGAGCACATCCATCGATGATTCTGGCTTCTCAGCGGAACGTTCGCGGATCCAACCAAGCGCGCGCTCCACGAGTACTTCCGTGCATGGACGCGGGATCAGCGTCGAAGGGCCCACTTCAAAGTCGCGCCCAAAGAATGGCCAACGGCCGACGAGATACTGGACCGGCTCGTGACGACCAGCGCGCGTCACCAGGGCACGCAGACTCGTGAGCTCTTCCGACGACAGTTCCCGCTCCGGCTCCATGTAGAGTTTGAGCCGTTCGACGCCGAGGACACTCGAGAGCAAAATTTCGGCCACTGCGCGTGGGCTATCGACCTCGCGCTCGGTGAGGTGCGGCACCATCCACGCAAGAAGTGCGCGAACGGTCCAAGCACCGGTGCGCGAAGCCTCCGCGTTCCCCGCATTTCGCGTGACGGTGTCGTTCTTTGCACCGTGTGAACTGCTCATGAAAACCTCCTCAGGACACTCTCCGTGGCGAGGGCGCGATCGTACGACTTCCGGAGGCGGCGAACGCGTGTCGCGACATGTTCCCGCGATGAATCATGATTCGCAGGAATTCGAACGACGGGAGTCAAAGCGGAGGCGCGGAGAAGGACGAGTCGAACAGGTCGAATCGAGTGCTTGACTCTTGGCCCGCACGCGACGCGGCCGCCTGCAGGGGCTCCCCATCGAGTTTCGTGAAGATGCGTGACACGGGAGGTTGTTGCAGGGTTGTTGAATCAAATTTGGAGGAGTCAGGCTTGTCGACCCTCCGAGCCGCCCCCGCTACCATGCCCGCCCTTCCGGGTCTCGGCCCGGCCTCGTCCCTCGGACTGCAGCTCATGCCCACGACTCCAGCATCTCACCCAGAATCTCACCTGCAGATCTTCGCAGCCGTCTGTTCGAGCGCGCATGTGAAGGAAGTTTTCGCGAACATCGAGACCCTCGGCGACCGCATTCGCTGCCACGCGAAGGGATGCCCCGAGCCAGCGTGGTACGAACTCGCTTCGACCGATCTCGGCCTGATGGTCCGGTTCGCGACACCAGACCGTTGGCTGAGCGAGTCCATCGAGTCGGACCTCATGCACTTTGGTGATCCGATCGAGGAGTTGGTCGAGGAGGAACTCGCAGAACTCGGCTGGCGCGGCAAAGTGCCGACGGTCAAGCATTTCCGCGATGACGCGAAGTTGTACACCTTCGAGAATCCCGTCCCGCTCAACGACTCCACAGGATCGAGCGCGGCGGAACTCGCAACGAAGTTTTTGCTCGCCTACGAAGCCGCGTTTCGTGCGCTTGGCGATGTCGGCGGCGGCGATGAGGACGAGTGAGAGAGGCGCGAGAGGTTTGGGCCTGCAGATTTCAGGAACGAGTGTGTCAGATGGAAACATCGCTCGATCAATGCTCTCGATCAATCCTCTCTTTGAGAGCTTGATGCGAGTTTGCTCCGCAGGATGAACGGCGTTTTGCGCCGTGAAGGGAACAGGGTGTCGGAAACGGGATGGCCATGCGCGTACTCATGCTCGGTTGGGAGTTTCCCCCGTTTATCACGGGCGGTCTTGGCACAGCTTGCTACGGCCTGACGAAGGCTCTTGATCGTCAGGGCGCGGAAGTGACCTTTGTGCTTCCGAAATCGGTGCCAGCAGAAAGTGCGTCGCACGTACGACTCGTCAGTCCTGGCGCAATCATCGAGCGTGTACGCGAAAGTGCGACACCGGTGCCTGCCGCCAAAGCCCCCGCAGCGACGAGCGCGACGCAGGCCGTTTCCGCAGCAGGCCGCATCGGTAACGCCACCCCTTCGGCTTCGGCGAATCCTGGTTCCGCGAATCCTGGGCCAGTTGCCGCACCAACGGAAATGTCGG
The DNA here is from genome assembly GCA_040380385.1 of Phycisphaeraceae bacterium. Classification (GTDB taxonomy): domain Bacteria; phylum Planctomycetota; class Phycisphaerae; order Phycisphaerales; family SM1A02; genus QWPT01. The sequence goes on from JBEIJG010000022.1 coordinate 14,613, forward strand.
CGCATGAGCGTGAATCTTGGAATCGCATCGTCGAAGAATTTACGTCGACGCGCTTCATCGAATTACCCGCAGAAGCCGGCAGTTTTTCATCCGTCTACGAATCGCACGGCGAGTCGGCGGGCGTTGGAACAACGAATCGCATCGCCGAAAGTGTGCGCATGATGCGCGATGCGGGCTGGAGTATCGAGCGCATTCGCACGCTCGCAAAGGCCGGTGCGTTCCCCGAACTCACGCGCGATCCGATCGATCACGCGCTCGCCACCGCACTTCCAGAAACCGCAGATCGACCGAAGGAAGCCGTTGCCGCCCGCGGCGCGGATGCCGCCGACTACTCCGGCGATCTTCTCGGAATGGCCGATCGCTACGCGCGTTTTGTGGTCGATGCAACACGCGGACTGGATTTCGACGTCATCCACGCGCACGATTGGCTGACGTATCCCGCAGGTCTCGCGCTGCAGAAATTGACGGGAAAACCGTTGCTTGTGCACGTCCACTCTACGGAGTTCGATCGCTCTGGCGAGCATCCGCATCAGCAGATTTACAACATCGAACGGCGCGGCATGCACGGTGTCACGCGCGCGATTGCGGTGAGCATGCTCACCAAAAATGTCTGCGTGAATCGCTACGGCGTGAACGCATCGAAAATCGATGTGGTCTACAACGGCGTCGACTTGAATCCTGCCGACGTGGGCGTGCAGCCCATCCATTCGAAGGACAAAATCGTCCTCTACTTCGGCCGCATCACGATGCAGAAGGGCCCGGAGTACTTCATTCAAGCCGCAAAGAAAGTGCTTGAATACATGGACAACGTGAAGTTTGTTGTCGCGGGCTCCGGCGATCAGGCGCAGCGCATGATCGAGATGGCTGCGTCGATGGGTATCGGAAACAAAGTGCTTTTCACTGGGTTCCTGCGCGG
>JBEIJG010000023.1:0-15520 GCA_040380385.1 Phycisphaeraceae bacterium
CCCCACGCGGTGAGCATCGGGCAGTAACTCGTGTACTCGAAGCTGTCGCCGGGCCCGAGTTCTGGATGCTCGCCGACAACACCTGGTCCTTCGACAACGCGTTCGTCACCGTCGGCATCCACAATGCGCCAGTGACGCGTCGCGAGTCGCACACGTTGCATGCCGCCGTTCTCAATGGCGATGTGGTAACTGAAGAGGTAGCGCCCATCCGCCGGTGACGATTGCGACGCTATGAACGCTGGGCGAACGACAACACGTACACCCTCAGTCGTGACATCTGAACCATGCTTCGAAACAGCGGTCGTCGTGGCCATGGGCGGAGCATAGCCCACAACCTCCCGCGCAATCACATCAAGTGCGTGTCGTCGTTACGATCGGCATTCCATGATGCGCCTGCCCAACCCACCCACTGTTGCCATCATCGGCGCGACTGGCGCCGTCGGTCGCGAGATGCTCGCGATTCTCGAAGAGCGCTCGTTCCCCGTGCGCTCGCTGCGCCTCTTCGCGTCGCCTCGTTCCGTTGGCACGCGCATCGCATTCCGCAACGAGGCAATTGCATGTGAAGCGCTTGAGAACACAGCCGCTGCCGATCTTTCCTCGATCAATCTCGCACTTTTCTCGGCAGGCAAAGGCATTTCGAAAGAGTGGGCACCGCGACTCCGCGATGCAGGCGCGCTCGTCGTCGACAACTCAAGCGCGTTTCGTGCCGATCCTGCATGCCCGCTTGTCGTGCCCGAAGTCAATCCGCACGCGCTCGATGCGCTTGATGGACCAGCGATCATCGCGAATCCAAATTGTTCGACGATTCTTGCGCTTGTCGCGGTCACGCCGCTTCATCGTGCCATCGGTGTAGAGCGCATGGTCGCCGCGACGTATCAAGCGGCGTCGGGTGCAGGAGCATCGGCGATGGCGGAGCTTGAGTCGCAAGCACACGCATTTGCCGCGAATCAGCCGTTCGATACGCGCATCTTCGGACGCCAGTATCTCTTCAACGTCTTTAGTCACAACTCGGCGATCGGCGACGACGGCTACAACGAAGAAGAGCGGAAGCTCCTCACTGAGACTCGGCGCATGTGGGAGTCATCCACGGTGCGCATTTCCGCCACATGCGTACGTGTTCCCACGCTTCGCGCACACGCGGAGGCGTTGCATCTTGAGTTTGCGCGCGCAACGAGCGAGTCTGAGATTCGCACGCTTCTCGCCCACGCGCCGGGCGTTCGCATCGTCGATGACCGCGCGGCCAATCGCTTCCCCGAGCCGCTCGATGCTGCAGGCGGCGACGATGTTCTCGTCGGTCGCATCCGTATGGATCCGAGTGTGCCAAACGATCGCGGTGCCGCGCTCTTTCTCTGCGGCGATCAGATTCGCAAGGGCGCCGCGCTCAATGCGATTCAGATTGCGGAGCGATTCCTCTGACCGCACAACCTGAAAGGCCCGTCCACATCTCGATCAACGAAGCCACGCCGGTCCGCAGGAAATTCGTCCGCGCGGAGCCAACTTCACCTCTTCGACCTGCACCCGCAGCGCGAGTTCCATCTCGTGAGCCGACGGATAATCGAGGTTGGACCCGCAGCAGAGTGTGACTGAGCCCGCAGACGCGTGTATAGTGCCGCGCACACCGATGGGGATTGGTGTAACGGTAGCACAAGTGATTCTGGTTCACTTTGTCCTAGTTCGAATCTAGGATCCCCAGTTGAAGCGCGCGCGGTTTGATGCGCAAATCAAGTACAGCGAAGACGGACCCGCCTAGGTCAACCAGGCTGGGTCCGTTGTTCGTTTTGGGTTGTTCGATATGCACCGTAGTCGCTGCTCGCGCCGCCAAAGACGGCGCGCGATCAGCGCCCCTCCGGCCGAGGGAACTGCACGCTGCGCACACCGCGGAGCCAAACAGCAGCGGCTCCGTCGGCTGGCTCAAACCACGCGACGAGGTCGACGCTTTCGACGGGTAGCGCATCGCTCCCGCGATTTGCAAGCAGCGAGAGCGTGAATTCATGGCACGGTCCCGCGAGCGCCATCGATCGCGCAAGTGCCACGGATTCCGGCGCGAAAGTCCACGCGCGCAGCGGTGTTGCGCCGGGCGCCTCGGCAGTCCCTGCCTCACCAAGTCGATACATCGCAAAGTGAAACGTCCCATCTGCGAAGATCGGTGCGGGATGCGGCCGCGCGAAGAGATACGCCGTCACTTGCAGCGAATCGGGAAGCAGATTGCCGTCGGTATCTGCAGGCTTCGGCGCGAACGTGATCGCCATCGCATTCGGCTTCGCGCCTTGCGGTGCACTCGGCGCTTCCGTGGGCTTTGGTGCCGATCGCGCGCCGTCGGATGTCGTCACCGTCGTTTGGCAACCCATCAGAGCGAACACCACCGCGCCTACGGATACCGCGCGGCCTACGTGCCGCGGACCTTCGTTCAGGCGTCGTCGCGAACCAACCAAACTCACTTCGGCTCCTTCGATGCATCTGTATCTTGCGGAACAACTTCGTCGGTCGTCTGACCGGAGGCATCGCGCGCGGCGCCACCGATGTTGATGCTGGCACCTTGCAACTCGCCCTTGCGAATCTGCTCAAGCAATTCAGGTGGTAGCGTCAACTTTCGAATGCCCTGCTCGCTCAGCACACTCGCCGCATCGCCGCCACCTTGTGCCGGCGAACGAACAACATGCGGCGTCAGAACGATGAGCAACTCTGTCTTCGATGAGTTCTCTTGGAACTGTCGGAACAGCGCACCCAACACAGGAATATCACCGAGAAGCGGAATCTTCTTGTCGACGCGTTCAAAGCGATCACTGATGAGTCCGCCGATGACGACGGTCTGACCGTCCTTCACCGTCACGGTTGTGTTCGCCTTGCGGCGGGTGATGACTGGGCTGTTGAAATTCTCCGAAATCTGCGTGGTCTGCAGGGAGAGTCGCGAGATTTCCGGCTCAATCACCATGCGCACGAAACCTTCAGGATTGATCGAGGGTGTCACGCGCAACAGAATGCCAATGTCTTCCGGCGTCACGCTCGACTGTTGTCCTGCGCTCGAGAAACTCACGGCGTCCGGGAGACGCACGGTTTCACCAACTTGGATGAAGCCTTCGGAGTTGTTCTCGACCATCACCGATGGATTCGAAAGCACTTGTACGCGGCTCTGCGAAGCGAGTGCGTTGATGAGCAGTTCGAAATCTTCCGCTCCAATCGCGACGTTCGGCGTACCTGAGTTTGAGAACAGCGAGCCGAGAAGCTGATTTCCTGTGCGACCTCCGATGCCTGGCAAATTGCCCATGCCAGCCACAACGGCGTAGTCGCCAAATCGCGCACGACCAAACTCTGGTCCGAGCGATTCGGCCGAATCGAGGCTCACTTCGGCGAGCAACACTTGGATCAATACTTGCGGTGGATCTACATCGAGTTCGTCGATGATGGTGCGAACTTTCTCGAGGTACTTCGGGCTCGCATTCACGAGCACCGTGTTCGACTTCTGATCGCCAACGACCGTCACTTCGCGCTCAAGCAATTTCGATGCGCTGGGGAGTTCTTCCGTCGAAAGCGTTTCGAGAATCTTGCGCTGATCTTCACTCACAAACTCATTCACGACGCGCGCAACTTCCGTCGCGGTCGCGTTCTTGAGTTTGTAGACAAACGTGTCGCGCGTATTCGCTTCTTGCGCGTCGAGTTCATTCACCACCTTCTCGACAAGGTCGAGATACGTTGGCGTGCCTGAAACGAGCAGCGAGTTTGTGCGATCATCCACCGTGATCGAGAGTTGCTGACGATCATCGGGAACGAGCGTGAGGTCCGCTCCGAGCGTTCCCGCCGAAGGCGCTGCGAGCGCAGCGGTTGCGTCCGCGCCGATCGCTGGTGCTGCGTCGCCATCTTCACGCGGCTTCAGCACGTAAAGATTGCCCGACTGCCGCAGATTAAAGAGTTCCTTCAAGATCCGAGCCATCGCGTCGGCGTCGGCGTTCGCAAGCTTAAAGATCCGAATGTTCTGCGAGCCTGACGTCGAGCCATCGAGATCCTTGATCATCTTCTCGATCAACGCCATCGATTCGCGCGGCGCTTTCACAATGACGGTGTTCGTACGAATGTCGGGCGTGAGCGAAATCGACTGACGCGTCGCAGCCGAGATTTCCATCTCAACCTCAGTGCCGGAACCTTCGCCGCCACCATCAATCTCGCGCAGGTACTTCAACACCGTCGCTTGTTGCTGATTACGCCCAGCAAGCGAACCACCCGACAAAATGCTCTGAATGAGGCCAACGGTCTCTTGCACATTCGCGCCTTGCAGCGCGATGTACTTAATCTCAACGACCGTTTGCGGCTTCGCGCCATCGAGTTGCGCGACGAGTCGTCGAATCGCAGCAACATCCGCTTCGGGTCCACTTGCGACGACGGCATTGAGACGCGCGTCGGCCGAGACGTTGACCGTGTTGTCGCCGCGCCGACGATTCTCTTCCGCGACGTACATCTCATCGAGCATGCGAACCATGTCGGCTGCCGTCGTCTTCGCGAGAATAATCACCTCGAACGGCTTGTCGGTGAGTTGCTCCTTCGCAGCCTTCGCGAGAAGTTCAACGAGCCCCTTGACGACCTCGAGGTTCTCTTCGCTCGAGGCGACGATCAGCGAATTCGACGCGACGTCCGGCGCGACCGACACCGCATCAGACGGCGTCTGCGATGTTCCGAGCGACGTCGCTCGATCGCGCATCAACTGTTGAATGCGCGGCGCGATGGTGTCCGCGCGCGCTGCCGCGAGCGGAAGCACGTGGACGCCGACTGCCGGGTTCGACGGAATCTCTTCGAGTCGTGCCGCGATTTGCCGCACGAGCGCCGCATCCTCTGGGCCACCCGCAACCAACAGCGCGTTCGTTCGCGGATCAGGAAGAACAAGGGGCTTTACGCGCTTCGCGACTTCCGGTGAGAGTTCCGCAAAGCGCCGATCGAGAATCTGCTTGATCGCTGCCGCGAGGCGCTCGATGTTCGCCTTGCCAACAGGAACAACTTCAACGCCCGACTCTTCGAGCGATTCCGCGACGTCGAGATCCGCGACAAGTGAGCGCACGACATCGAATGCATCAGCGCCTGCAGCAACGAGCAGTTGATTCGTGCGATCGTCGGCCGCAATCGTCGTCCGCTCGAGATCTGCCGTCTCTGGATTCGCACGCTTCAAGCGATCGACGCGCGCATCCATCATGCGCTGCAAAATCGCAGCGAGTCGTGGCGCGCTTGCGTTCTTGAGTTCGATCGTGCGAATCTCGCGAATGTCTGGCGCAACTTTTTGGTCGAGACTCTTCAACAGTTCCTCGATCACCGCAAAACTTCGCGCGCTCGTCGAAACAACAATCGAGTTCAACCGTTCATCCGGAATAACACGCACGCGATCTTCAGCGCGAATGGTCTTCGCCGCGAATTGCTGATCGAAGAGTTGCACAAGCAGCGGCCCGATGCGCGAGGCACTTGCATTCTCGAGCGGGTAGATCCGAACAAGCGCGCCGGGGGCCGCGGCCTCGGTATCAAGACTCTTCAAAAGCTCGCTGACGATCTCGAGATTCTGCGTGCTTCCGACGAGGACGAGCGAGTTGGTCGTCGCATCTGGGCGAATGACCAACTGCGTGAATGGAAAAAAGACGTCGCTCTCAATCGCTGTCGCATCTTCACCGGCAGCAGTCGCGCGTGCCATGCGAATGCGACCAACTTGCTTCTGCAACGGCGAACTCTCTGGGAGGTTCGTCGAACCGTCGACCAGAATGGAGCGCAGCATCTCGGCCACTGCACCCGCATCGGCGTAGCGAAGCTTCACGATGCGCGGCTCGATCCATCCGACAGCGACTTGTGAATCGAGCCGCTCGCGCAGCACGTCAACCATCGCGACGGCTTCTTCTTTGCCAGCGACAACCACGGTGTTCGTGCGATCATCGACCGTGATCGCGATGTCTTGCGCGAGTGCCTCACCTGTCGCGCCGCCCGCTTGCGCTTTCACCTGCGTTCCTTGCAGAACGCCGATCTGCTTTCCTTGCGTGAAGAGTTCACGCACCACACGCGCAAACTGTGTCGCTTGGATGTTCGACAGCGGAATCACACGAACCACCGCAGCGTCGGTCACTGGAAGCGTGTCGAAAAGTCGCGCCGCTTCTTCAAGCGCGCGCACATTGTCGGCCGTCGACGCGAGAACAAGCGAGTTACTCGTCGCATCCGCGAGAATCTTGACGGGCTTCTGAAGATCAAGCGCGATCGGTGCCGAAGCGCCGTCTGGCTGAATGCGCAGCCGACGTACTTGCTCTTGGAGCGCGCGCGCCAAATCGCCTTGCTTCGCTCCAGCCGCAGCTGGAGTTGCTGCTTGCGCAACCATCGCATTGAGCGTCGCTGCGATGCTCGTCGCTGCAGCGTTCTTCATACGCACGATGCGTACTTCTGCATCCGCTCCTGGCGGATCGGTGTCGATCGACTTCAGCAGCGAGAGAATTGTGTCGCGGTCTGCAGGATTCGCAACAATCACAAGCGCGCTGCGGCCCGCGGCCACCGACACTTTGAGTGGTTCAGAAATCACCTTCGAAACGCTGTCGGCAGGCTGCGGTCGATCGAGCCCAATCTCTTCGATGATCTTCTTCGCCGACTCAGGCGCAACATTGATGAGATCAATGATGAAGATCCCCTTCGACGCGTCCGGGGCGAGCGCATCCATTTGCTCGACGAGCGTGCGAATCTCTTCAAAGATTGGCCCGGTTGACGCGACGACGAGTCCGTTCGAGACAGTATCGATCTGAATCGAGAGTGGAAGATTTGCTTGGCGCGCGCGCTGCGCAAACGCTTCACGAATCGCAGCTGCGATCCGCGGCGCGGGTGCACTCTTCAAACGAAGAAGGTGCACTTGAAGACCCTGCTCCGTTGCTTGCTGTTGCAGCGCCTCCGCGATGGCCGCGATTTGCGCGAAGTCCTCTTCAGACGCGCGAATGATGAGGGCATTCGATGCCGCGTCACCGACAATACGCAATCCGCGATCGCGACCGGCTGCGCGGCCAGGACCGTACACACGCTCAATCGAACGAGCAAGCTGCTCGGGATTTCCGTAGCGCACCTCAATCAAGCGTGGCGGCGGCAGTTGCGAGAAATCAGGCTGATCAAGCTGCGTGATGATCGCCTCGATCTTGCGCATGTTGGCAGGGCTCGCGGCGACAACGAGATTGTTCGAGAACTCATCCGCGCTCGCATTCACCTGCTCGTCCAACTTTTGTTGCACCACAATTGGCTGCACAGGCTCACCACGTGGTGCAGGTTGCGGAACGACAGGTGCAGGCTTGAACGCTTCGTTGATCGCGGTGGCAACGGCGCGGGCATCGGCATGACGCAGCCCAACAACGCGCAGCTGACGAGATCCGTCATATTGCTCGTTGTCGAGCTTCGAAACCAACTCGCGGATCGCAGGCCACTCGCTCTCTTCCGCCGAAATCACGAGCGAATTGGTACCTTCGTCTCCAACGATGCGCACCGACTTCTTCGCGGGCGAATCGGTATCGAGTGCGCCACGACCGTAGAAGTATCCCAGTGCTTCTTGCACGCCACGCGCTTTCGCCGCCTTGAGCGCAACAAACTCCGTGATGCGCTTCGAGATTGGCGGCACATCAATCGCGCGGATGACTTCTTCGATGCGTTCGAACTGCTCCGGTGTCGCTGCGATGAGCAAGCGATTCTCCGTAGGATCCGCCTCAATACGCGGCGCTTCCTCGGTGGAGTTTGGCTTCACATCACCTACGAGTCGTTCGAGTGTGAGCGCGATCTCCGAAGCATTCGCGGCCTTGAGTGGCACGATGCGATACTCAACCGTCGCTCGTGCTGGTGACTCTTCGAGTTGCGAGAGCAGTTTCTCGATAACAGGGAAACTCTCCACGGTGCCTGTCACAACGAGCGCGTTGGAACGGCGATCTGCAACGATGCGTGCATTGACTTGCACTGCGGGCGTCGATGGATCAACCTTGACCGCGACACCTTGTGTTCGGCCGGTTGCGTCGAGTTGCAGCGACTGCGTCAGCACACGGACGGCGTCTTCAGCCTTTGCGTTCTTCAACGCAAACGTACGAATCAGCGTCTCCTCAGCGCTTGATGGCGCGTCGAGTCGCTCGACCAGTGCGCGCACTTGCTCGAATTGCCCACTCGGCGCACTCACAAGGAGCGCGTTGGTTCGAACATCCGGCGTGATCGCTACACCTTGCGCACCGCCGCGTCCACGGAACTGCTCCGCGACCATGCGCGCAATATCAACCGCACGCCCTTTCTTGAGGACGATGATGTCGCTCTGTCGATCGCCACCCGATTGCGGCTGATCGAGTCGCGCAACGAGATCGCGCACGGTTCCAACTTCATCCTTCGTGCCAGCAACGAGCAATGCACCACCCGACGCACTCGGAACAATCGTCGCGCTCGCGGCACCGCCTGCCGCACCCGCTGCGCGATCGTCGAGGAATTGCCGCAGCGTCTGCGCGAGTTCTGCTGGTGTTGCAAACTCGACTGGAATCACCGCTGTTTCGCGATCTTCCGCCACAAGCGTCTTCGCGAGGCTATCGAGAAGGGTCTTTACTTCCGCATGCTGTTGATCGGTTGCGCGAATCACAAGTTGGCGCGCTTTCGGCACCGTGATGACGCGCGAGCCGCTCGCCGCGGATTGTGATTCCCACGGCCGCTGCGGACGTTCGCCGAGTGTGTCTCGCACCAACGCGGCGACTTGCTCCAGTTCGCCCGCCTTTGCTTCGTACATCCGAACCGAGCGCGCTTCGCCTTCGGTGAGTGCGACGTCGAGCGTCGCGACGATCTCACCCACGAGTGCAAATCGATCGCCGCGACCAATCACAACAAGCGCGTTGCGCTTCTCATCGGCGCGTACAGTCGCGCTGTCTTCCTCGCTCGCTCCCTGCATTTCGTTGAGCATTTGCTCAACGGTTCGCGCGAGTTCTCCCGCGCGCGCATGCCGCAGCGTAAAGACCTTGAACTCGTAACCTGCAGCGACTTCAGGCGCGTCGAAGCCCTTGACGAGCTCTTCGATCTCAGCGAAATCTTGATCATTGGCCGCGACGAAAATCGTTGAACTCCGCGGGTCGCCAACAACGGACGCCGCTCGCTGTCCGCGAGTACGCCCGCCGCCAACAACTTGCGCACGTTCATCAAGCAACTTCTGAACTGCCTGTGCCACACGCTGCGCATCGGCGCGCTCGAGCCGAATTTGGCGAATCGGATATTGACGCGCGCCCGCGCGATCGATCTCGCGCACGATGCCCCGAATCTCTTCGAGAACTTCCGCATCTGCGCGCACAAGCAACACGCCCGCGGAATCATCAGCGACAACTTGCGTGCGCTCGCGCCGAGCGTTGTCACTACCAATGACAAGCCGATCGATGGTTGTCGAAACTTCTGATGGCTTCGCAAACGCAAGCGCAATCGTCTCAAGCGGCGCGCGACCGCTTGTACCTGGCTCATCGAGGCGAGCCACGATGCGTTCGACTTCCGGCGCAAGTTCTGCGCCACCGGAAACAACAAGCGTGTTGGTGCGTTCATCCGCCGCAAACTCGGGGGTCGAGACAACGATTCCCTGCTGTGAGAGCGACCGCCCGCGCGAGGCGAAGATCGATGTCAGCGTGCGTGCGAGTTCGCTCGCCTTCGCGTGCTTCAGCGGAAGGAGCCGCATTTCTGGCGCGATCGCGCGCTCTTCGCGATCGGCGTAGGCGACAAAACGATCGGCAAACGCGATCGCTTCCGGCGAACCCACGACCGTGATCGCATTCGCGCCCTTCTCGACAATGACGCGGAGTTTCGAGGGATCAAACGCGAGTTCATCGACCGCTCCGCCAGCCATGTCGCCGGCAAGCGTGACGGCGAGCGCCTTGAGGCGCGTGCCTCCGGCCTGCGTGGTCACGGCACGCAGCGCTTCAGCCACGCGATCCGCGCCAGAACTGCGTAAGACGTAACTCTTGACGACGACTGTCTCCGTTTGCTGACTGCGCGCAAGTGTCGCGACAAGTTGGCCCACCGATTCGAAATCGCGATCGGTCGCGACAACAAGGAGCGAGCGCGTTTCCGGATCGGGAACAATCGCCACACGCTTTGCAAGATCGCCTGCAACACCACCTGCAGGCGTCATGCGCGCAACGGCACCAACAACCACCGATGCGAGAGCAACTGGGTCGCTCGACGCAGGCAACTTGATCGCGCGAACGCGCGAGCCTGCACCCGGCAACGCTTTCGACGCTTGCTCGACCAACTTCAGTGCGCGTTCGATTTCGCGCTGCGAACCAAGCAATACGAGCGAATTCGTATCGCGATCGACGGCGACCGTCACTCCACCCGCTTCGCGCGCGCGCTCGTCGTCGCCTTTCGTTGGAACGATGTTTTTCGGCGCGACTTCAGCAGCGGGCGGCGTCACGTTTCCCGCAGGAGTCACTTGCGCGAATGCGAGCGTGATGAACGCCATGTGTGCCGGGAGTACCGATGGCCACGTCGGCGCAACAAATGGACGCGCAGGCAGCACTTCAGATGGGAACACACGTGATTGGCCGTTCTGCGGCGCGTTCGTTCCCGCTGCGGGTTTCGCATCAGGTTCATATCGCTTGAGAAGCTCTTCGACCGAGATCACCTCGACGTCTGCGTCGGACGACTCCATCAATCGCCGCAACAAACGCGCCATGTCTTCGGCGTCACCCTTCGATGGATCAAGCGGAACAGAACGCAACGTTCGCGCGCCTGCAACCGTCGTTCCATCGAGTTTGGTCACGATCTCTTCGATCGTCGCAAACTGCTTCTCTGTCGCGCGAACGAGCAAACTGTTGCTTGCCGTATTTGTTCGAATGACGGGCGGAGTCTCCGTTCCATCATCGGTCTCGAAGAGATCGATGAGACTCTTCGCGATTTCCGCAGCGTCGGCGTTGCGCAACGCAAGGACGCGAACCACGCGATCGGTTTCGCGCCCGGGTGCTACGTCGAGTTGCTGCAGCATTTCTTCCGCTGCATCAAGGGCGCCTGGCGTCGCACTCATGATGACCGCATTCAGCCGTTCATCCGCAATGACACGAAGTGCGGGCTCAACCGCAGCAACGGCGCCTGATGGCCGTGTGCGCTCGACGCGGCGTGCTTCGCCCGCCAACAACTGCTCGACCAACGGCGCCATTTGCGCTGCACGCGCGTTCTTCAAGAACACCGTGCGAACACGCGCGGCATCGCGCGGTCCTCGCACATCAATCGTGCGGATGATCGCGTCGACTTCATCCAGTTGCGCAGGATCTGCGGCCACCACAAGCGCGTTGCTCGTGGGTTCTGCAGCGATCGACGGCTTTCGCGCGTTTGACTGCGTCGCAACGCGCGCAGCAAGCGCCTGCTCGACAGCCTTCGCAACATCAGGCGCGCTCGCTTGCGAAAGCGGATACACGCGAATCTCTGCAGGACGATCGCCATCGCGCGCACGATCGAGCTCATCGATCACCTTCGACGCAATCGGCATCAAATCGGTCGGTGCCGTGATCACCACGCGCGCGTTGAGTGCGTCGGCAACAAACTTCGGCTCGACGATTGGCGCGCCTGCTTTCGCCGCAGCAACAAGTTGCGACGGCCAACGCGAGCGGTCCGTGAGTACGGCGCTCAGCGCGGCAACAACAACATCTGGTGCCACGTGCTTCAGTTGGACAACGCGGAAATCCGCTTCAGGAGTCGCGAACGCCTTCTGATCGAGTTCCGTCAAAAGCGTACGTGCCTTCTCTGCGCCGTCCGCGGTTCCAACAATGACGATCGTGCCCGACGCTGGAAGCGCTGAGAGTTCAACGCGCGAGACGCCCGAAGAGTTGGTGGCATCAAGAATGCGACGCGCTTCGTCCACAAGCCCCGCAACAGCCGCGCGTGATGGCGTGAAGACGGACCACGCACGCGAAGTTGCATCGCCTTCGCGATCGAGCTCTTTGATGAGCCCTTCCGCAACACTCATGATGCGTGCGGCGCCCGACACAATCAGCGCATTCGTGCGCGTATCGGCCTCCACACGGACCGGCGGCGTCGAATCCGCTTGACCGCGATTGCGACGCATTCGCTCGAGGACAATGCGTGGATCAGTCTCTTGTTGGTCACTCAGAAGTCGCTGCACCAATGGTGCGATGCGCGATGCATCCGCGTTGGTCAAGGTGAACGTCTTCGCGTCGACCGAGTCGAGTGCTGGGCGTTCATCGAGCGGAGTCACCAACTTCTCCGCTTCATCGAGATCACTCGCTGGGCCAACGAGGAGCAGCGCGTTCGCGCCAGCAGCTGGAATGACCTTGACTGAAAGCGGCTCGCGCGTCGCTGGATTTGTTGCGACCGCGAGTGCTTGCGAGAGACTCGCGGAGACTTGCGTTGCATCGGCGTAGGAAAGCGGCCGCACGCGAACAACTGGTTCCATTGAACCCGCAGAAGCGCTGCCATCATCGAGCTGACGGACCAGTTCTTCGACCACGGGGATCAACGCATCGGGAGCGCTCACGATCAGCGCGTTCGAACGACGATCTGCAGCGACGTCGAGGACGCGGCCTGATTTGTCTGCGAGCGTCGGTTCGATTTGCGCGAGCCGACCTTCGAGCGCTGAACGCACGAGTGGTGCGAGCGTTTCCGCCTTCGCGACTTTGAGCTTGAAGACGCGGAGCGTTGTCGACGGCTGCGCTGCGCCCTCGACGCCACGCACCACTTGCTCGACTTTGGTGAAAACGCTCGGCGGGCCGCTTACCACGAGCGTCTTCGACACTGGCTCGATGCTCACGATCGTGCCGGTGCCCTCAGGGCCCAATTGCCCCGCTTGCGCGAGGTCACGCACGGTCTTCGCGAGTGTTTCGACGTTCGCATCGGAAACGCGCCAGGTTCGAATCTCTGCATCCGGCATCGCCTGCGCGCGATCGAGTTGCTTGACGAGTTCTTCGAAGCCCGCCATGCGCGCGACCGGCGCGTCGACGATGAGCGAATTCGTTTGCGCATCGGCGCGCACAACAACTTCGCGTGGCTGTTGCAATTCAGGTCGCGCACGACCGCGCGGATCCACCGGAACTGGCGGCGGCGGATACATCTCGTCGATCGTCTTCGCGAGTTCCGCAGCGCGCGCGACCTTCAACGAGAAGATGCGGATCTCGCGATCGCTGGCCGACTGCCGCGAAGAACCGTTGAGCGTTTCAACAACCTGCTGAATCTCTGGAAGAAGATCTGGATGCGCAGCAACGATCAATGCGTTTGTCTGTGGCTCCGCAGTGATTTGCACGGGCTTTGCGCCCTTTTCATCGGGTGAACGTTGCGCGTACTGTGCGTTGAGCGCAGACGCGAGCGTTGCAGCATCTGCGGTGCGCAATTGCAGAATGCGCATCGGTGGCGTGGCACCGACGGGAACATCGATGTTGCGCACAATCGCCGCGAGAAGTTCTTGCTGTCGCGCATCCGCTGCAACGAGCAACGAGTTCGTGCGCTCGAGAATCTCGATCGCAGGTTCGCGCGCAAATCCAGCGGCTTGCCCCAAACGACTCGATGCGAGGCCTTCAATCGACGCCTTCGCGTCGGCTGCCTTGACGTGCGAAAGCGGTACCACGCGCACATCAGCACCTGGCGATGTCGCGGCGAGAATTTCGCGGCATGCGTCGGCAAATCGCGTGAGTGGCTCTTCTTCACCACTTGCGATGATTGTGCCATTCGCTGCATCGATTTCCGTTTCGATGACCGGTGCTGCGCTCGAGGTAACGGTGTTTACTGCGGTCGTTACTGCGGTCGTTGGCGGGACTTCACCCGACGTTCCATCCGCTGATACGGGCGTACCGGCTTGGTTCGCCGATGTCGCCGCTGGCGTCGCGCCGTTCGAAGCGGTTGTCGTCGCAGAGGTCGTCGACGAAGACGCTGCGGGCCCAGTTGCCGGCACGATTCCCGTCGCTCCCGCAGCAGAACTCGCCGTGTCGAGCCCCGCGAGTTTCATGGCCTTCGCAACGAGTTGCACCGGATCGGTCGCGCCTGCGTCGATGACGCGCACGCCGCGCTTCATCGGCACAGCCTGAAGTTGCTTGAGCAACTGCTCAGCCTTCTCAAAGGTCGTTGAATCACCCGCCACGATGAGTGTTCGGCTCACCGGTTCCGGTTGCACGAGCACTTCCACTGGCTTCGCGCCATCAACGCCTGGCTTCGAGAGCATTCCGCGCGCAGCGAGATCACGCAGGCTCGTTGCGATGCGCTCGATATCACCCTTCTCAACGCGATACGTGCGCAACTCTGCTTGCGGTGGAAGCGGCGTGCGATCAAGCGTTGCAACAAGTTCCTCGAAACTTGCGCGACGCTCCGATGGCGCCTCCACGATCAGCGAGTTGGTCGTTGCGTCGGCGGTGACGAAGACTTCCTTCTGCTTCTGGAGATGCGGCAACGGTCGACCGCGTGCATCGAGCGGCACCGGCGGCGGCGGATACAACCGATCGAGCGCGGCTGAGAGTTCCGATGCGCGTGCACTCTTGAGTGCCACCACAAACGTCTCACGCGCTGGTCCGGTGCCTGCGTCGCCTGCGCGATTCATGTCGTCGACAAGTGCGCGAATCTCTTCAAACACCGCAGGATGCGCGGTAACCACAAGCGTGTTCGTCGTGGCATCGCTTTCGATACGCACAGGCTGCGCACGACGTTGCTCCGGTGCGCGCGTGTCGTAGCGCTGCGTCAACATTGTCGCGACTTGCGCTGCATCTCCACCGCGCAACTGAAGAAGTCGCAGCGGCGGCAACGCTTCAGGCGCTGCAACATCGAGATCGCGAATGAAACTCTCAATCAAAGCGATCTGCGGTGCTTCACCAACGATGTACAGCGCATTCGTCGCGTCGATCACGCGAATCTCAGCAGCGGGCACGGTGCGCGATGGCTCAACGGGCGACGCCGAGGCGAGCAGCGGCGTGAGTTTCGCGGCGACTTCCGACGCGGCTGCCGCGCGCATTGGAATGATCTTTCCAGCACGCGGTGGCGGAAGCAGGAGCCGCGCTTGAGCGACGGCGTTTTCATAAAGCGCGACTGCATCGCGCTGTCCACTCACGAGAAGCGCACCGCTCGAGGCATCGACTTCGACCGTGGGTTTTTCGAGTTCTGCGCCGCCGCCTCGCGCGAGTTGCGCGTAGACCGAATCTGCTCGCACGACGAGTGCAGGCGCATCAATGCCTGGCACCGGCATCGCTCGGAAAGCAAACGCGTCGCGCGTCGGACGATCGAGACTCGCGGTGAGCGATTGAATCTCCGCGACTTGCTCGGGCGTGCCGCTCACGAGAATCGCGCGCGTTGCATCGAGTGGCTCGATGGCAGGCGCGGTGAACTCCGTGCCGTCGCGCGGATCGAGCACTTGCTTCGCGAGTTCGCGCAATTGCGGCGCAATGGCCGAAGGCTGCGCGTTCGACACGACGATTTGCCGCGTCTCACGCTCGACCGCACGCATGCCGTCGACTTGGTTCAGCAACTCCGTGAAACGTGCGATCGATTGCGCGCTTCCGATCAGGACAAGTTCGCGGCTCGCGGCGTCGAGTTCGATGCGCAAACTGCGTGCAGC
>JBEIJG010000024.1:0-15317 GCA_040380385.1 Phycisphaeraceae bacterium
CTCGAGTTTCGCGTCGGGCAGCACCGCGAGGAGACGGCGAACACCTTCGACGATGATCGGCTGATCGTCGACGACAAGTACGGTGAAGGGACGACTGACGGTGTGCGGCGCGCTCACGCTTGCAGGGTATCGGTTTCGGCGGGGCCGTCAGGTCGATGCTGCGGTTCTCGGGGTTCTTGCGGTTCTCGGGGTTCTTGCGGTTCTCGGGATTCTTGAGGCTCCCGGGGTTCTCGCGGCTCTCGCGGCTCACGCGATTTCGGCTTCCAACCCTCGGCCAAACGCCAGCAGCGATGGATCTTCCGATTGCGAAAATCTTCGGGTACCGAACGATGGCTGATCTCATGCGCTCCGAAGTTCGGCGGCACCAACGCCATGTCGAACTCGAAACTGCGCGAGTTCGTCGAGAAAAAGACCTCGCCGCCCGGTGCGACGAATCGCGCAATCCAACGCAGCAGGTCGGGGTAATCGCGATCGATCGCGAACGAGTCGGCCTTCATGCGCTTCGAGTTCGAAAATGTCGGAGGATCGCAGACCACGATGTCGTACGCCTCACCCACTGCTGGCCCCGCTTCAAGCCACTGCAAGCAGTCGGTGTGCACGACTTCGTGATCGTTGTCGGGCGCGAAGCCATTGAGTGCGAGGTTGCGCACGTACCAGTCGAGGTACGTGCGCGACATGTCGACGGTCTTCGTGCGCGCAGCGCCGCCCGCTCGTGCATGCACGCTGAAGGCGCCGGTGTAACTAAAGAGGTTCAAGACGCGCTTCCCAGCCGCGCGCTGCTGCACCGAGAGTCGCGTCGGCCGATGGTCGAGGAAGAGCCCGACGTCGAGATAGTCGGAGAGATTGACTTCGAAGCGCAGGCCGTGCTCGCGCACGACCTTGATCGCGCCGCGTGCATCGAAACGCTCGTACTGATCGCGGCCGCCGTCTTCCGCGCGCTGACGCCCGCGGTACTTGATGTGCAAGCGCTCGCGCGGAATGTTGAGCCCCGCGAGAATCTCCGCCTCGGCATCGACGCGATAGTCACGCTCCTTTTCGAGCGTGTCGTCCTTCGTCCGGTGGAAAAACCACGCAACAGCATCGCCCGTTGTCACTGCACCTGGCTCGCCTGCAGCCTTCACACCCCAGGCTTCGTCGCCGTACCAATCGACGATCATCGGGAACTCGGGAATGTCCTTCTCGTAGAGTCGAAAACAGGCAATCCCCTGCTTACGCGCCCACTTGGCAACATGCCGCATGCGGTTGTCGAGTCGTTCACCGAGCATTTCGTCAGAGTAGCGGAGTCCTCACATGACCGTCGGTAGCTCGAAGCCCTTCCGGTACTCGCGCGTGACGCAGGTCTTCGTCGCGTCCTCGTGCGTTGAGCCGTCGGGCTTCGTGAAGACGAGTCGCGACTTGTCCCAACCGAGTTCTTGCTGCGGGAAGCGCGCCGCACGCGAGCAAAGCAGCCCTGCTTCGGCCATCTTCGCCGTCGCCGCAAACGGCGATTGGACGAAGCCATCGGTCTTACGGTTCGGCCCGCCGACGATCGCATCCACCCATGCGTGCCAGTGGTTGCGCGCCGTCACCTTGCCAAGCCCAGGCAGTGTCTTGAAATCGACCGGCTTGCCGTCGATCCAGACTTCGATCGGGCCTTCAGCGCCCACGCAGATCACGCCGCCCTCACAGACGACCAGCGTGCCAATTCCGCCGAACTTTCCAGGCGGCAAGCCGAGTTCCGCGCGCGACGGCGCCTGCGCTTGATCTGCATAATGCACAGTAAATCGATCATGCGCGAAGCGATTGCGATTCGGCTGCTTCGACACGTCGTAGACAAGCGTCGATCGCACGCCGCGCGCGTGATAGAAGTCGCTTGGGTCGAGCGTGTTTGCAAGCACCGACTTCGGCGACGGCAGGTCGTACGCGAAGGTCAGGATGTCGAGAAGGTGCGTGCACCAGTCGCCCAGTTGGCCGGTGCCATAATCCCACGAGGAACGCCACTGCAATCCGATCAGGCCCGGGCGGCACGGCGCGTCGACCGCGGCACCAAGCCAAAGCGGCCAATCGATGTTCGCGGGCGGCGTGATCGGATCCTTGAGTCCGCCGTACCAGAAGTACCCGTCGGTTCCCGCGCCTGGACCGCCGATCCACACATGCGCTTCGATCGCTCGCCCGAGCAGGCCGCTCTTCATGATGTCGACGGCGTACTGACGCGACTCGGGGCCCATGCGCTGATTGCCGGTCTGCGTGATGAGCTTCGGCCGCACTGCAATCGCTTGCTCAATCGCGACCACTTCGGAGAGTTGCTGCACGAGTGGCTTCTGGCCGTAGACGTGCTTGTTGGCGCGCAAAGCCCACAAGTCGATGAGCGCGTGGTTGTGATCGGGCGTGCACACAACAACCGCATCAAACTTGTCGCCGTATTTGTCGAATGCCTCGCGGAAGTCGCGGCAGGTGAACGCTTCAGGATGCTCCTTCGCAACCGACGCGAGCGCGTCAGAATCGACATCACAGAGGCCCGTGAAGATGACGTCGGGGTGATTCTTCAACTCGTTGCGATCGGCTGGCGCGATCGATCCGCCGACGCCAACTTGGAGAAGTTGGAGTTTGCCCAACTTTCCGCCGAAGGGCCGACGCGCCCGTGGTTCAGGAAGCGCGCCGAAGAGAGAAGACGCGCCGAAGGCTGCGTTCCCAAGAAGCGCGGATGCGGCCACACCACCGACGGCGGTCGCCGCGGTGGTCCGAATCATGTCTCGACGAGTCAGCATGCGTGCACGCTACCGCGGGCCGCACAAGCGCACAATGCGCACCATGCGCAAAGACGAAATTCAAGCGGGCCATGAACGAACGAAGAACCCTGTTTCCGCGTGTCACTCGGCCGCAATCGGCGCCCGAGTAAAGAGCGTTTTTCGAGCTTTTGCGAGTTGAATCACCGCAACGCCGCCAAGCATCAGGCCCGCTGCGACAAACGTGCGTACGCCGATTGGTTCACTCAACAGAAGCCAACCAAGGGCAATCGCAACGAGCGGATTGACGTACGCGTAGGTCGCGACGCGTGCTGCGGGCTGATTGCGCAGAAGCCAGATGTACGCTGTGAAACCGCAGAGCGATCCGAAGACAACGAGGTAGCCCCACCAAAGCCACGTGGTGAGATCAGGCGGCGACGTGCGCAGCAGCGTCCATTCATCGTGCGCGATGAGTTCCTTCGGAATACTCGCCACGACGAGTACGACGCCCCCCGCGAGCATCTGCATCGCGGTCGCGACGAGCGGCGAGTGCGCACTGCCAGGCCGCTTCGACCAAACGCTGCCCATCGCCCATCCGAGTGTCGCAACAAGCATCACAAGAATGCCGATCGTCGACACCGCATCGGCTGTGCCGAAGTCGCCGACTTTCAATACGACGACGCCAGCAATACCCATCGCGATGCCGAGCCAGACGACAGCACTCGGTCGTTGATGCGTGCGATGCATCATCGAATCAAGGCCAACAAGCCAAAGAGGCGTGATTGCCGTCATCAGCGCAACGAGGCCGGAATCCACCGTTTTCGTCGCGATCGCCACACCGCCATTTCCGAGGAGCATCAAGCATGTTCCGACGATGATGGCGTTCAGCCACGAACGCCCTGAGAAGTCACTGCGACGACATTCGCCACGCCACCACGTAAACGCAAGGAGCAACGTGCCAGCCGTCAGAAATCGCGTGCCTGCAAGCACGAACGCGCCGTGCTGCGACACCAATTTGATCGCGAGATACGTGGAACCCCAAATGAGATACACCGCGCCATAGGCAAGCGCCGTACGCGTCGCGCTTGGCGAAGTCGACCCGGAACTACTCGTTGTTTGCATGCGACCTTCGTTCAAAACTATCCCTGCACGCGTGCGGCGCTTTCGACCGCGAAGTACTTCGCCTCAGGGTGATGCACGACGATCGCGCTCGTCGATTGCTCGGGCACAATCTGCCAGTTCTCTGTCAGCACGCAACCGATGCGCTCTGGGCGAATCAAGCGGAACAACTTCTCTTGATCGCTCATGTCAGGACACGCTGGGTAACCGAAGCTGTAGCGAGAGCCGCGGTAATTCTGCGTGAAGAGTTTGCGGATTTCAGGGCTGTCGTCGTTGCCGATGCCGAGTTCCGCGCGCATGCGCTTGTGCCACATCTCGGCGAGCGCTTCAGCACATTCGACGCCGAATCCGTGCAAGTAGAGGTACTCGGTGTATTCGTTCCGCTCGAAGAGTTGCTTTGCGCGATGGCTTGCCTCGGTTCCGACCGTCACGCACTGAAGGCCGAGCACGTCCTTCTCGCCAGAATCGCGCGGACGGAAGAAGTCACTGATGCACAATCGTTCGCGGCCGAGTTGCCGCGGAAAGCGGAAGCGCTCGATTTCGCGTTCGATGCCGAGCAGGTGATCCTTCGCATCGAAGACGACGAGATCGTCGCCTTCACTCGCGACGGGGTAATAGCCGTAGACCACTTGTGGGCGAAGGATCTTCTCCTCCTTGCATTGACGGCAAAGTCGATCGAAGACGGGACGAGCCTTTTCCTCGATGAAGCGCTCGTATTCCACCTCGCTCATGTCGCCCTTCTTGAAGCCCCACTGGCCGCGGAAAAGCGCCACAAGATTGATGTACGGATACACCTGATCGAGCGGAATGTCCTCGACGATGCGGTCACCGAGGAACGGCGCCTTCGGCACAGGCAACGTTGTCGACACGGACGAACGCGCCGCAACTTCGACGCGCGGTTCCGCCGCGCGCGCGCGCGCCACTTTCGAATCGACTTCTTCACGCTTCGCGAGGCGCGCATTGATTTCTGCATCGATTGTCGCGAGCGACTTCGACGCAAGCGCATCGCACACCGCGAGTCCTTCAAACGCGTCGCGTCCGTAATACAGCGGGCCCTTGTAAATCGAGCGCAAATGGCTCTCTGCGTAGTGACGCGTCAGCGCCGCGCCGCCGAGAATGACGGGCACGTTCACACCAAGTCGATTCATCTCGTGGAGATTTTCCTCCATGATCGCGACCGACTTCACGAGCAGGCCGCTCATGCCGATCGCGTCTGCTCCCGTTTTCCGCCATGCATCGAGAATCGCTTGCAGCGGCTGCTTGATGCCGATGTTGTGGATCTCGAAACCATTGTTCGAGAGAATGATGTCGACGAGATTTTTGCCGATGTCGTGCACGTCGCCCGCCACCGTCGCGAGGACGATTTTCGCTTTCTTTCCCGCGCCTGCTTCGGCCTTCGGCATGTGCGGTTCGAGAAACGACACAGCCTTCTTCATCACGGCTGCGGATTGCAGCACGAACGGAAGTTGCATCTGTCCTGAACCGAAGAGCTCACCGACGGTCTTCATACCGCCGAGCAAGTGATCATTGATGATCGCAAGCGGCGGATACTTTTGCATCGCCTCTGTGAGGCTCTTGTCGAGATCGCGATCTTCGCCGTCGATGATGTGCTGCGCGAGACGTTCTTCGATTGGAAGGTCGGCGAGCGATTTCTTCGCAGTCGTCTCTTCGACACCATCTGGAAAGAGCGAAATGAAGTGAAGCAGCGGATCGAAGTTCTCTGGCTTTCCCTCAGGGCGCATGGCGCCGCGCTTATCAAAGATGAGCCATTCCGCAGCTTCCCAATGCTCGGCTGCGATGCGATTGCGCGGCATGATCTTCGACGCGTGCACAATCGCGGCGGTCAGGCCGCGTTCACGTGCGTGCTGCAGGAAGACGCTGTTCAACACCGCGCGCGCTGAGGGTTTGAGGCCGAACGAAATGTTCGAAAGACCGAGGATGATGCCGCACTTCGGGAAATGCTTGGAAATCGCGGCAATGCCGTCAAGTGTCTCGAGGCCGAGCCGACGATCGTCATCGTTGCCCGTCGCGATGGTGAAGGTGAGCGGATCGAAGAGAATGTCCTCTTCGGGCAGCCCCCACTTACGCGTGTAGAGGTCGTGGATGCGCGCCGCAATCTCAAGTTTGCGCGCGCAAGTTTTCGCCATACCTGCTTGTTGATCTTCATCGATCGTGAGCGCGACGCACGCGGCGCCGTACTTCTTCAACAACGGACAAATCTTGTTGAGTCGCTCTTCGCCATCTTCGAGATTGATCGAGTTCACGATGGCCTTGCCGCCGTGACGCTTGAGACCTTCTTCGATGACCGCAGGATCGGTTGAGTCGAACATAATGGGCGCGTTCACTTGGCGCACATAGCGCGCCGCGACTTCGGCCATGTCCTTCGGGCCGTTGCGGCCGACGAAGTCGACGCAGACGTCGAGTACTTGGCCGCCATCTTTGATTTCTTCGCGCGCCATCGACACGAGTCCGTCGAAGTCGCTCTCGTCGAGGAGTCGCTTGAACTTGCGTGAACCGTTGGCGTTCGTGCGTTCCGCGACGATGAGGAACGAGTTCTCCTGCGCGAACTCAACGAACCCGTAGAGGCTCGAGCAGCCCGGCGCTTGCGGCACAATCGCGCGTCGCTGCGGCTTGCGCGCGATACCCATCTCATCGACGAGCGTGCGCAATTCGCGGATGTGTTCGGGCGTGGTACCGCAGCAACCACCGACCGAATTCACCTTGTATTCCTCGAGGAATCGTTGCATCGCCTCGCGGAACGGCTTTGCACCGAGCGGATACTCGGTGCGGCCATCGACGAGAATCGGAAGTCCCGCGTTCGGAAGCACACTGATCGCGCGATCCCAGTTCTTCGCGATGTACGCAACGTGCTCCGCCATTTCGACGGGGCCGGTTGCGCAGTTCAATCCAAGCGAGTGAATCGGGAACGGCTTGAGCGCGTTCACCACCGCGGCGATGTCGGAGCCGAGGAGCATCGTGCCCGTCGTCTCGATCGTCACGCTCGAGAAAATCGCGCGATCATCGGGCGTGAGGCCCGCTTCCTTCAGTGCGTCGATGCACGCGTTGATCGCGATCTTCTGCTGCAGCAGATCTTGCGACGTTTCGATCATGAAGCCGTCGATACCGCCAGCGATCAGACCGCGCGCCTGCTCGAAGTAACTCGCGTGCATCTCTTCCCACGAGACTTGCCCAAGCGAGACGAGCTTCGTGCCGGGACCCATCGAACCGATCGCAAAGCGCGGCCGATCGGGCGTTTCGAACTTCGCCGCGGCTGCACGCGCGACTTCAGCCGCGCGTTTGTTCAGGTCAAACGTCCACGACGCAAGTTCCTCGTCGAACTCACGACCGACGAGGATGTTCGCGCCGAAGCTGTCCGTCTCAACGACATCCGCGCCCGCCGCAAAGTAGTTCTCGTGAATCCGCTGAATGATGTCGGGGCGGCTCTTGACGAGAATGTCTGTGCAGTTGTCGCGCCCGAGGTAATCACTTGGCCGACAGTCGGCGCAGGCGTGAATCTGGGTGCCCATGCCTCCGTCAAAGACGAGGGTGCCGTTCTCAAGTGCCTTCAGGAGCGATCGCTGCATGTCGGGAGAATACGAACCTACCCCACTCCCTTCAACCATTCATCCGGATGAACGGATGAAGAAGCACTCGACCGATGGTGTACGGCAGTTTGCGACAGTCTGAGACGAACACTGTGCACCGCAGGCAGCCAAAGTTCAAAATTCTGAGATCCGTAGGGAATGCGACTGAAGCAAAGAGCGTCGAGCGGCGCCGCGAATACCATCGCGGCCCTGTTCGCGGGTCACCCGCGACTCCCCATCAACGATTCGCCGAGGCGGCGGCGCAGCGTGCTCGAAAGTTCGAGACTCGCCCTTTGAAGACTCGCCCTTTGCAGAAACGCGAGACCCGGGCTGAACCCTCGCCAAACGACTTCTCCGCCAACCAACGCTCCGAGATTCCATGCTTCGCACCCTGATGCCCCGCACGTCACGTGCACCGTTCGTTGCTTCGTCTTGCTTCATTGCCCTCGCGGTCGCGATGACTCCGGGCTGCGCCTCACCAGCAAAGGCGAGCAAGGATCCCGCGTCGACCGCGATCGAGGCACACAGCGCGGAACCGAACTCGACCGCGTCTTCCTCCGCGTCCACGACCACCGCTGCACCAACGGCCGCGACACCAACACGCGCCGTGCGACCCGTCGAAACCTTCGATGCGGTCTGGACTACTGTCCGCGACAGCCACTTCGACAAGACGCTCAACGGAGTCGACTGGATCGCGGTGCGCGAAGAACTCCGCCCGCAGGCGATCAATGCTGCGTCGCAAGATGAACTCCGCGCGGTGCTCCTCGACATGCTCTCACGCCTCGGCCAGAGCCACTTCACGATTCTTCCTGGCGATGTCGCCGAGGCGTCGCCGACGATTGAAACGACGCGCGAACAAGTGCGCGCGCCTGAAACAGAAGTCACGAGCGCGGCAGCCAGCGCACCGGCTGCAAGCGCAACGACCACAACTTCGAGCTCTTCCGGCACCAGCGACGCAAACGGCAACGCGCCCACTGCCGCAGAAGAAACTGCCGAAACCGCAGCGCCCGCACTGCGCGGCCCTGGCTACAGCGGCCTCGACATTGCGCTCGTTGAAGGTGAAACAACGGTTCTTCGCGTCGCGCCCGATTCGCCGGCCGCGGCTGCGGGCATTCTGCCGGGTTGGACCATCATCGCCGTCGATGGAACGCGACTCGCCGATGCGCTGCGCGGACTTCGCGAATCGCTCGCGCGCGAAAGCGACGCGAACTCGCCCCACACGCGACAACTCCGTACGGAACTCGCGGTCGCAGGCGCATCGTTTGCCGAAGGGGCCGCCGGTGCCACACGCACGCTGACATTCGCAACCGCCGACGGCGAGCGCGAAGTCGCTCTGACCCTCGGCGCTCCACCACTTGGCGCGCAGGATTTCGGCAATCTCCCCCCGCTTCCAATCTCGGTCGGCTCGCGCGTCGTTGAAATCGCTGCGCCAGCAAAGCCGATCCGCATCGGCGTCATCGATTTCAACATCTGGCTCACCGGCGCGTCGGCCTCCATCGACCGCGCGGTCGATGCGCTGCGCTCGTGCGACGGCATCGTGATTGATCTCCGCGGAAATCCTGGCGGACTCGGTGCGATGTCGATGGGCGTCGCCGGCCACTTCCTCGCAGAACCCGCAAGCCTCGGCTCGATGATTGGTCGCGACACCACACTCGAATTCAAGGCAACGCCGCGCAAAGTCTCAACTGCCGGCAAGCGTGTACGCCCCTACTCGAAGCCACTCGCGATCCTTGTCGATGCTCGCAGCGCGAGTACGAGCGAGGTGTTTGCGGGCGGTCTTCAAGACCTCGGCCGCGCGCGCGTGTTCGGCGAAACAAGCGCCGGCATGGCACTTCCCGCGCAAGCGATCGAATTGCCGAACGGCGACGTGCTGATGCACGCAGTCGCCGATTTCGTCACGAGTAAGGGAACGCGCATGGAAGGCCGCGGCGTGATCCCCGACGAAGTCGCGGTGCCGACGCGCGCCGAACTTCTTGCGGGGAACGATGCCGCGCTTCTTGCGGCGACCAACTGGATCAGCGGCCGCACGATCGCGGCACGCGAGGCAAAGAACGCTGCCTCGCCAGCGCCCGCAGCGGTCGAAGCGGCATCGGTTCCCACGCTCGCGCCAGCAACAGCACCGGACAATCGCGAATGAAACCTTGCGCTTGAACCCGATCATCACGATGAACACGAGCACTCAACAGACCATGAAAGCCATGAAAGCCATGAAAACCACGAAGAACCGCATCCTCGGACTTTCCGCCCTTCTCACCGCCAGCGCTCTCTGCGCGCCAACTTTTGCCGCAACAGGTTTCGCCACGCAAGACGGTAAGAACGCGCCCGCGGCAGCCCCTGCGCAAGCCGCGCCACAAGCCACGCAGCCAGCAAAGGAAGCCACGCCCACCGTGGCACTGCCGAAGGCCGCGGACATCGTCGCGAAGGTCACCGATGCACTCGGCGGTCGTGACGCATGGAGCAAGGTCAAGTCCGTCGAGATGACCGGCACGATGGAGATCCCCGCAGCGAACATCAAGGGATCGATGATCTCGCGTTCGATCGCGCCAAACGCGATGGTGGTCATCATGGACCTCCCCGGCTTCGGCAAGGTCATCACGGGTTTCGACGGAAAAACCGCATGGTCCATCGATCCCACCGCCGGACCGCGACTCCTCGAAGGCGATGAGAAGGCGACCTTCATGCGCGAAGCAGCGATGATGAAGGACCTCGATCTCGCCTCGCATTGGGATTCGCTTGAAACTGTCGGCGAAGGCAAGTTTGGCAACTTTGACTGTTGGAAAGTCTCGGCGAAGCGCGGCGATGAAACCGCGACGCTTTGGTTCGAGAAGGAAACTGGTCTCCCGCGCGGCACCGAAATGGTGGTCAGCACGCAACTTGGAAAGATCCCAGTCGTCAGCACGATTACGGAGTACAAGTCGTTTGCAGCAGCCGACGTTCCAAGCGTCAAGATCGGCTCGCGCACCGAGACGAAGCAGATGGGACAGTTGATGGTTTCGACCGTTGAAAGCGTCACCATCAACTCGGTCGAACCGAAGGCCGTCGAGTTGCCAGCCGAAGTGCAGGCGCTCCTTGAACCCGAGCCGTCGGAAGAAGAGGATACCGAGAGCAAAGAAGCGGCTCCTGCAACACCGGCTGCACCTGCGACCCCTGCTGCACCTGCTGGCACGCCGAAGCATTGACCTGATGTGAGGCGACGCGACATGACGCGTCGCGAACCGCAACGCAGTGCACACGACATTTTGCTCCACTTCGGAGATGATTCCGTGGAAGAGTGCGCCGACCGACTGCGTCGATCGAGAGCCTCAAATCCGGACACTTCAAACCGGGAGTCCCACATGTCGAACACGCGCCCTCCACATCCATCGTCTCTTCACTCGCGCAGAACCTCCACGACTCGCAAACTCCTCGACGCCACGACGCTTGTCGTGGCGTCGACCTTTTTCATCGCAGGCATCGTGTCACCCGACCGCGCTGCCGCGGCGAGCGTGCACGCGTTGGCTATGAGTGCACAAGACGCGCTCCCCGCGGGCAGCGCGCTCGTGCGCGCCGCGATGGATCGCATGGGCGGCGAAAACTGGCGGAAAATCAGCAGTTTCCAGTCGGTCGCGACCGCGAAGAGCGCGATGGGTGAAGCGAAGATTGAGTATCGGTTCGTCGCCCCCGACGCGCGTCTACTCCTGCAAACGATGCCGAGTGCGCCAACGAGCACGACCGGCGCAAACGGAGCCGCGGCTCCCGCGCGCATGATGGAACTCGGCGTCGCGAACGGCCTCGCGTGGATGGGCGAGCCTGGTCAAGCCCGCGCGGTTGACCCGAAAATGGCGGAGGAACTCGCAGGTGGCGGCGATCTTCAAACACTTGTGCGATCAATCGAAGAGCGCTTCGGAGATTTCCAAACTTCATCGCGTGAGTCGATCAACGGACGCATCGTGTGGCGCATCACCATGACGCCGCGCACAACCGCAACGCCCGACGCGCGCTGGACGCTCTACATCGATGCCGCGACTGGGCTCATCCACGGCTTCGACATTCCCGCGCCACCGAAAGACGCGCGCGCCAACGCACCGACACCAACGGGGCAATCGATCCGGCTCGAAGATTGGAAGCCTGTTGAACTCGGTCCTGCATGCACATTGCAGCGTTTGCTTGCCTTCCGCACCGCCAAAGTCAGCGCGGGCGGCATGGAAACGGAACTCGTCTACACGACCGTGGCCGTTGACACGCTCGCGCCAGACGCGATTCGCGCGCCAAGCGGTATTGAGCCAGCCGCAACGAAGCCGCCAAGTTCTACAAATCCCGCGGCACCCGCGGCTCCTGCCGCGCCTGCGTCGCCAAACGAGCGCAACTGAATCCGCGAGTCTCGCATCGTTGCTGCGCACGAGCCCTCGCGGGATCGAACAAGTGGGATGAGCGATTCTGCCGAGCGATTTTCCGGCTGAAGGCGCGCATTCTCTCTTGTTGACTTTTTGCAAAGCAAAGCAACAACGGGGTGATCGCCTCGTCGGCAGCGCACTGGCCACGGCTACACTCCGCGCCCATGTCGCCTTCGGCTTCTCCCTCCTCTCGCGGCGCACTCGCAGTGCGCCTCGATCACGTTGAAAAGCGCTTCGGCAGCGTGCACGCTGTCAAAGGAATCTCGCTTGAAATCCCGGAGCGCTCGCTTTGCGGGTTTCTCGGCCCAAACGGTGCTGGCAAGAGCACCACAATCCGCATGATCATGTCGATCATCTCGCCCGACGCTGGCCGCGTCGAAGTGATGGGCGCGAATGCGCTCGCGATGAAGGATCGAATCGGCTATCTCCCCGAAGATCGCGGGCTCTATCGCAAGATGAAGGTCGGCGAATTCGTCGGCTTCATGGCGCGCCTCAAGGGCGTCCACTCCGCGGGACTCGCGCGACGTATCGATGACTGGCTCGAGCGACTCGCGCTGCCAGGCGTCTCGAAACGACGCTGCGAAGAACTCTCCAAAGGCCAGCAGCAAAAGATCCAACTGCTCGCGTCGATCATTCACGCGCCCGATCTCTTGATCCTCGACGAGCCCTTCTCGGGCCTCGATCCCGTGAATGGCCGCATCGTGCTTGACTTGATCCGCGCCGAACAAGCGCGCGGCGCAACCATCATCTTCTCGACACACCAGATGCACACGGCC
Source organism: Phycisphaeraceae bacterium (assembly GCA_040380385.1). Classification (GTDB taxonomy): domain Bacteria; phylum Planctomycetota; class Phycisphaerae; order Phycisphaerales; family SM1A02; genus QWPT01. The sequence continues at coordinate 12,558 of JBEIJG010000024.1, forward strand.
GAAGCACTTTGCGACAAGGTTGTGTTGATCAATCGCGGCGAGAAAGTGCTCGATGCGTCGATGACGGAACTCCACGCGCGCCACGACGATCGCGGGCTTCTCTGCGAACCGAAGATGGATGCGCCGGCATTTGCGCACGAAATCGTCGCACGCGGTATCGCCGAGCGCGCTCATGTTCGTGAGAGCGGCGCAGTGGATCTTGATCTCGCAGAAGGAACCGACGCTGCCGACGCCATGCGCGCGGCACTCGAAATCGCGCCGATGCGATCGATGGCACTTCGACGCATGAACCTCGACGACCTCTTCGTCGAAATCGTCGGTGGCGCCGACGCGAAGGGAGCTCGGATCGATGCCTAAACGACCACAACAGTCCGCGTTCGCGAAGGTTGCGCTCGTCGCATGGCGCGAGTTCCGACACACCGCGCTCACAAAGGGCTTCATCTTTGGCGCGATCGCGGTTCCCGTCCTGATGTTCGGCGTGTTCGCGTTGATGCCGCTCTTGCTTTCACGTGAGTCGCCTCCGCTCGTCGGAACGATCGTCGTGATCGATCCGTCGGGAGCGATTCTTCCGCGCGCCAAAGCGATTCTTGCAGAACCGCCGTCGATCGAAGAGATCGCGGATGAGCTTCAGACAATGCCGAAAGACGGTGCGACCAATCCTGCGACGTCCGCCGACGCGATGTCGCGTTTGTCTGATCTCGCACCGCAGAAGATCGAAGTGGAATGGCGCGGCGAATCGTCGCGCGAAACGCTCGACGCAGCAACAGCACAAGTGAAAACCGAAGTACGCGACGGACTTGTGCTTGCAGGCGCGGTCATCTCCGACGCGGCGCTCGATCCAGCCACAGAATCGAAGCCGATCGAGTTGCTCATTCCGAGTTCGCTGTCGCCAAAGCACGTGCGGCAAATCTCGCGTGCACTGCGACGCGCTGTCGAAGAAGAACGCATCGCGCGGAGCGGCGTCGACGCAGCGCTCATCGAGCGACTCGCGTCGGTGCCTGAACCCGCCGCAACGCGCATCTCGCCAAAGGGCGCAGAGGCCGAAGAGCACACCGAGTTTCGCCTGATTATCCCCGGCGCGTTCATGATGCTCTTGTGGATTTCGATTTTCACCAGCGCGAACTACTTGCTGACAACGACGATCGAAGAGAAGTCGAACAAGGTCATGGAAGTATTGCTCGCGGCAGTCAGCCCGATGCAACTCCTCGGCGGCAAAATCGCGGGCTACTCACTCGTCAGTCTTGTCATGCTCGTGATGTACGGCGGACTCGGACTCGCAGGGCTTTCGGCGGCGGCGATGCTCGACCTCGTGCCACTCGTGCATCTCGTCTACCTTGCGGTGTACTTCGTCATGGCGTACGTCATGGTGAGTGCAATGATGGCCGCGGTTGGCAGCGCGGTGAGCGATCTGCGCGAGGCACAATCGCTCGTCACGCCGGTGATGATGGTGCTCATCGTGCCGCTCATGCTGTGGGCGCCGATCATTGACAACCCGAACGGTCTTCTCGCCACGGTGACGGGTTTCATCCCGCCTGCGATCCCGTTCGTGATGATCCTGCGTCTCACTGCTGCGACGGAGCCCATTCCGGTCTGGCAAACGGCGCTGTCGATCGTGTGGGGCTTTGCCTGTGCGTACGGCATGCTGTGGGTTGCGGCACGGATCTTCCGTGTCGGCGTACTCATGCAAGGCAAGCCACCCACGCCGAAGGAACTGATCCGCTGGGCGTTCGTGAAGTGACGTGAAGTGACGTGACGTGAAGTGACGTGACGTGAAGTGACGTGAAGTAAAGTCATGCGAAGTGACGCGCGCAGGTGCGCGCACGTACGCTGGCGCGGACGCTTGAACGCGTGGCCAACGCGGCCGCCGTTCAAACGTCTTCCTTCCAGCGAACCCGAGCATGTCCGACCTCGTTTCTTGGTTCCTCTCGATCGGCTCGTTCGCAGGCATCGTCTTGCTGACCGCGCTTGCCGCTCGAAGTTTCGCGGGTGACGCAGCGCACGGTCGGCGACGATGCCCGCGCTGCTGGCATGAATTCGGCCCAAACGGCCTCCGCTGCGCGGAGTGTGGTCATCTTGCGCGGGACGAGAACGACGTGGGCCGCACGCGACGCTCGCCTTGGCGCGGAGTGTTCGCGCTCCTCGGTGTTGTCGCGATCGCGTTCGCAGCTCGCACGCGCTTTCTTGATCGGGGGCCATGGTCCGTCGCTCCGACGTCGATCTTGCTCTCCGCAACACCGTGGTTCGCCGACGGCGGCTATCGATCGGCGCCGTGGGAACTCGCGCAGCGCATCTCAGCCGGTGACCTCGATGAGGCGCAACTCGCACGGGCGGTGCGCGTCTTCGCAGAAGGCGACTCCGATGCGCCGCCTTCCAGCGATGTTTGGAAGGCGAAGTACGGGCAAGTCGGCCGCGCATTGCTGCTACGAGTGCCGCGCAACGATGCGTCGCTCCTGCCGCTCATCGAAGTGCCACCGCGCATTTCGCTCGATGTGCTGCCCGGCGACGCGACGGCCCCGCTGCTTGTGCTCGACGCAGAGGTATGGTGGCCGTCGTTCGTGGAGGGTCTCGCGACGGTGAAGTTTGCAGACGGCACACAGCGCGAGGCGAGCTTTGAGCCGAGCGGGCGGGCGCCAGGCTTACTTCTCGCCACGAAGCCGGAACTCCTCGGGACGACGTGCCAAGTCACGCTTTCGCACCGGATCCGCGGCAGCGATGAAGCGTGGACAAACACCTCGCCCCTCGAGATCGCCATTCCAGCGC
>JBEIJG010000025.1:0-15314 GCA_040380385.1 Phycisphaeraceae bacterium
CTCACGTGCTCTCTCAGGGCTCACGAATAGACGCGTTGCTTCTCGCACCGCGCACGACGCATCAGTACACGACGCGTCAATACACGACGCGTCAATATTCTGGGTACTTGTCTTCGATGTGACGGTAGAAGAGCCAAGAGGACTTCTGAATGAAGAGCGTCAGCAAGCCGCGCTCAATCGCCTCGCGGCGCGCGCTTTCCTTACCGATACCTTCTTTGTTGGGGAACTTCGCAACGACGTTCGCAGTGAACGCAAACTCATCGGGCGAAAGTCCATCCGCTTCCACCACACCGATGTTTGCAGCGGCAACGCCATCCCAGATGTAGCTGTTTCCGACAGGATTCAGGCGATACTCATAGAGATCGATGAACACGAGGCGCGCGACGCCGAGTTCCTTGGCGATCTCGCCATGCGGCAACGCGCGCCATTGCGGCGTTCGATACTGCCAATCGAGCACTTGCCCGGGCGGAAGGACCGAAGCGTCCTTCACGTACAGCTTGATGCGCGCCGAGACGTTCGCCGTGATGTTCGCGACGACCGCTGGATGCTCGACGAGCGTCGCGTAGTCAGCGTTCACGATGACCGCGGAGGTGTGGCCTTCAAGTCCCTCGTACTGCGCGGGAACATCAAGTTTCTTGCCGCGTTCAATCTGCTGTCCGATTGCACCCACCGCACCTGCGATGCAACCAGTGGAGCCAACGATGCTGCCGAAAATCGCAAGCGCGATCACCGCACGCAACGTCGCCGCGCGGCGTTTCCATGAGCGATGCTGCGAGGAATCGCTTTCGATGCGAGATGTCGAGATTGGTGTCATCATCATCAACCCATCCATCCGCGCATGAGCGCGGTCTTGTAGCCCCATGCGAGAAGTGCGGCGATGCCCGCAAACCACGCCAGTCGAGCACCCAACAATCGCTCGTAGACCGGCCATACAGTTCGGCCGGTTGCAAGTGTCCAGATCGCTGCGACGAACGTCATGCCCGCCGCGATCGCCAACACGCAACCCATTGGCTGGGTTGTGAAACTGTCAACGATCCTTCCCTTCGACGCGAGCGCGAAGGCAGTCGTCATTCCGCAGGAGGGGCATGGTACCCCGAAGCGCGCTGGCCACGAACAGGCTGGTAGACCAAGTGCTTGGTGCGTCCCGAAACCTCGCGAGGCGGGCGGAAGGAGCCATGCAACGACGAGAAGCCCCCCGCTTGCGCCCGCGGCGAGCGCTGCAGCGACAAAGCGTCGGCGAACTTCAGCGGGTTCAAACGCTGCGGGAACTTGGGCCGCCCTCGATTCGCTGCCTGCGCCCTGCAACGGGATCCGGGGTGCCGGCGGAATTGTGGGCACTTCTTCGGCCTCTGCCATGAGTGAAAGGTAACCGCAAGTGCGCCGCGGCGACTACCTTCGCGGCATGCCCGACCAATCTTCGGCGTGCTCATCCCCTGTTCGCGACCAACAACAGTCGGCGATTTGCTCGGCTCGACCACTCTGGGCGGATGGCCACCTCGACCTCGCCTACCTCGCCGTCAATGGCCGCGACATGCTCGCGCCCGTCGCGGCTGATGCTCCGTGGTGCTGCACACTCGCGTCGCTGCGCGAAGGCGGTGTGCGCGTCGCGCTCGGCACGATCTTCACTGAACTTGGTGGCGACCCGAAGACCGAAGCCGCAGCCTATCGCGATTCCGATGACTTGGACGGCGCGCATCGCGTTGGACTCGCGCAACTCGAGTGGTACGAACAGATGGAACGTGAAGGACATCTCGCAATCATTCGTTCGAGGGCAGATCTCAAGCGCACACTTACAGGCGAAGGTCCACTTGGCGTTGTCATTTTGATGGAGTGCGCCGACCCCATTCGTTCGCCGGATGAAGTCGCATGGTGGCACGCGCGTGGACTTCGCGTCGTAGGCCTGAGTTGGGGGCACGGCAGCCGATACGCCGGTGGCAATGCACGTGCCGGCGGGCTCACTGCGATCGGACGACGCATGGTGGAAGCGCTTGATACATGCGGAATCGTGCATGACGCTTCGCATCTCTCTCGTGCGGCCTTTGATGATCTTCTCGTCGCGACGAACGCTCGCGTGATCGCAACGCATTCAAACGCCCAAGCGCTGCTTCAACCGAATGAGCGACACCTCACCGACGCCCAAATCGCAGCGATTGCCGCGCGCGACGGTTGGATTGGGCTCAATCTCTATGGTCGATTTCTCGCGCACGATGCACGCGCGACGCTTCAAGATTGCGTCGCACACACGATGCACGTTGCGCGCATCGCAGGTGCTCATCGCGTTGGTCTCGGAAGCGATCTCGACGGCGGATTCGGTCGCGAGCAACTTCCGGTTGAGATCCAATCACCAGCGGAGTACGCGCGGCTCCTCGACGCGCTCGACGAAGCGAATTTCGCCGCACTCGCGGGAGATGATTGGCGCGACGGCTATACGCACGCGAATCTCGTGCGTGTGCTGATGCACGCGCTTCCCGTGTGAATCGCGCACGCGTTCGAGACTCGACGCATCACGCCGAAATGCGCACCGCGAGGACGCCGCGACGACCGGCCACTTCGACGGTGAGGGCGACGTGCGTCATGACGCCGTCGATCGGGCGAACTTCTTCGAAACTCGCGAAAACAACGTCAATCACAATGTCCTCATGCGAGGTGTACGCGGGCACGGCCGCGCGGAGAATCTCGTCCTGCTCGCGCATCCACGCGCGAACCGCAAGAAGCGCTGCGAGATCTGCTGCGCGACCGACGACGTGTGCACGCCCCGTTGCGTCAAGGCCGACTTCTACAAGCCGATTGCGCGGCGCTCGGAATGGGAACGGCACGATGCCTTCGAGGTGCTCCAACAGCGGCGGCGTGATGTCGCTCGTGATCGAGCGTGCGCGGCCGACCGACGCTGGTTCCGGATGAAGCCCGACGAGCGATGACGGCTCATCAATCGGCGCACGAGTGCGACGGAATGCATCGAGTTCTGCCGACGCGCGACCAATCTCAGCGCGCAGAGCGTCCATACCGGACGACGTGCACGCAGCAGTCGAGTTGACGAACTCACCAGATGCGTGCGCCTCTGGAGTCTTTGCATGAAGCGGTGGCGCATCGAACGAACGGCGTCGCGCCGTCGCACGAGTTTCCCGTACGTTCTCTTCTGCGACTGCTGGCGATGGCTCAAGGCCAACCGTGATCGGGATAGGCGACTCATCACGCGCCGCGCGCGAGCGCGGTCCACGACGATCGTTGTTTGCTGCGAATCGTTCGCGCGGCGCGGTACGCGGCACATCGTGTGCAACAACCGTACGCGAGGACTCCCGTGTTGGAAGCATGGAGACCGACACGCGTTCGTCACGCGCTTCTGCGGAGCGCTGCGCGCTGTCGAGCATCGCGTCAACTTCGACGAGCGTCGGCGCCGGCGCGTTGAATGTGCCGCGAAACGCGCTATCGACGGGCGCGACGGCTTGAAGCCCGCCCGCGACGGCCACTTCAAAGCCGAGGAATTGCCGCGTTGCGCCCTGCAAACGACGCGCGACGTGTTCGACCGCCGCGTCGTCGGCACCGAGCACTGCGACCGAGATCGGAACTCGCGGAGCGCCTTCACCACCAACGAGTGCGGCGTAGGTCTTCACCAATTCATAGGCCGCGACGACCGCAACTTCGTCTGCACCCGAAAGGACGACGATGTCGGTGATTCCACCGGGTACTTCTGTGGTACCGCCTGCGCGAGAAACGACCATCCATCGCGCCGCAATCGGCGCAATCGTTCGAAGTGCTTCGACGATACTCGCTTGCGGCGAAATGCTCGGGCGGCGAGTGCCTGCGCGAAAAACCTCGAGCAATACCGCATCATGCTCGATGCGCACGAGGCAGGTTGCACCACCTGTGCACGCCTCGCGATCGGCGAATTGTGAGATCCACAATCCACTCATGACCGGCAAGTGACCGACGACCACAAGAGTGCGTCTTGAGATCTGGAGTGTTGTGCTCGCCACATCGTCTCCGCGACGAACTTCAGCCGCCGGACCGATGAACGCATCGAGCGCCAAATCGTGCTGACTTGCGCTCATCGCACGCCTCCCTCGTAGGAGCGGGCGCCTGTCGCTGAGACTGCAGCCGGTACCTCGACGAGGCTCGCGCCCATCCCCTCACGCGCTGTATCGCGATGTGGATTGAAGCCATCAAGTTGCTCGGTGCCATCGACGACAATGCGATAGGCATGTCGGCCCGGCAGTAACTCAACCTCTGCTTCCATACGAAGGCCGTCCGCGCTCGCCATGAGCGGAGTTGCGACGGGGTTCCAACCGTTGAAGTCACCAACAACAAAGAGGCCGCGCGCGCTTGCGGGCTGACTGAAAACAACTGTGCCATCGCGCGAAGTCCGAACGCCGAATCCTCCGCCGATCGGGCTTGTCTGTCGCGAACGCTCCGCGAGGGCACGCAAGCGCGAGACAAGGTCAGAAGCTCGCGAAGGTCCACTCGTGGAAGAAGTGCGCGAGGAGAATTCGTCGGTGCGCATCGCGGCGATGTCTTCCGCGGAAGCTGCTCGTGCGTCTGGCAGAACAGCCCCGCGCACAGCGCCGCTCGTGATTCCGCTTGTGTTTCCGTTGGCGGACGAGAAGAACGCTCGTTCGTCAGCGGTCACTCCCGTGTTTGGTGCAGAGTTTCCGCCGATGCGTTCGCTGGGGTTTGCGCTGGGGTTTGCGCTGGGGTTTGCGTTGGGATTTGCGCCAAACATCGAGTGCGCGGCACCGCGGAACGTCTCGACCATCGGCGGTGCGCCGACGTGATCGCGGAGCGCGGTTGATTCGGGGGCGTTCGCCTCGAGCCATGCCGCGAGCGCGAGGAAGTCCGCTTCTGCTGCAGAGCCTGGCGCGAACTCGATGATCGATTGGCCGTAACTCGCGGCGTCACGCAATTCGTCGTGCTCGCCAATGACAACTGGCATGAGCGCGTCGGGGAAGCGCTTGCTGAGCGCAGCGACAACATCGCGTGACAGCGCACGCGACGCGTTGTACAGCGTCGGGAGCAATCGGAACGGAATGTCACGACCGAAGCGACGCACGACGGCGCCAATCGTTTCGATCTGCTTTTCCGCGCCTTTCAAGCTGAAGAAGCCCGTTTCGACAGGCACCATCACGAGGTCGGAAGCGCGCAACGCGTTGTAGGTGAGGAGACCAATCGTCGGCGGGCAATCGATGATGCACCAATCGAAGTCGTCTTGCCACGCCGCGAGCACGCGCGCGAGGCGACGATCGCGATCGAAGCGCGCGGCGAGAGGACCAGTCGGTGCCTCGAACGCGGCGAGCGACACACTCGATGGAACGAGCCGAAGCCCTTGCGCGACCTCCCACATGTAGTCGTCTGCGAGGAGCGGCTGCGCGCCATCGGCGAGCATCGCGTCGGCGATCGTGCGTTCAAGCCCCTGCTCTGGCACGCCGAGGCCCGCCGCGCAGTGCGACTGCGGATCCATGTCGACGAGCATCACGCGTGCGCCCCCACGCGCGAGGACTGCGGCGAGGTTGACCGCGGTCGTGGTTTTGCCACAACCGCCCTTCTGATTGACGATAGAGACGACGCGCATGGGTCGCTTATCGGCTTGAGGCCCGGAAACACCCGAACTTTCGTTCTGCGGGGGCGATGGGAGGCGATGGGAGGCGATGCCCGCGGCGCCACGCCCGATGCGTATTCAGAGAATCGCTCGAAGCCCCGCGTCGACCGCCGCCTCGGGAGCATTCGCTGCGACGAAAACGTCTCCTGCGGCCCGAGGCAAGATGAGTCGAAGTCCGCCGCCTTCGTTTTTCTTGTCAAAACCCATCCGGCGGCGGATCTCGAGGCGCGCGCTCGGCAAGCTCGCGCCGACGCGTGTTCCTGAAAGAGACGTCGGGAGCGAGAGGCGGGTGAAGAGTGTGCAGAGACGCGCCGTCATGGGCACCGAGGTGCAGCCGGGCCACGCTTCGGCTGCGGCCGATGCAGCGACCATCCCGATGGCAACTGCCTCGCCGTGGAGGAGGTCGACCTCGGGCAATGTCTCGATGGCATGACCGAACGTGTGACCGAAGTTGAGCGTCGCCCGGACGCCGCGCTCGTAGGGATCCGCAGCGACGATCCGCGCCTTGATGGCGGCGGACTCAGGAATGAGCCGCGCGAGTGCCGCACGGTCACCGCCCGCAAGAAGCTCCGCGTCGCGTTCCATCGCCGAGAGCCGCGCTTCTCCGTCGAGCACCGCGTGCTTCACACACTCCGCCAGCCCCGAACGAAGCTCACGCGGCGAAAGCGTTGCAAGCACTTTGGGGTCCGCGAACGTCACCCTTGGTTGCCAGAACGAGCCCGCGAGGTTTTTGCCGAGCCCGCCGCCAGGAAGTGTGAGATTCACCGCTGTTTTTCCGCCAATCGACGCATCGACCATCGCGAGAAGCGTCGTTGGGATCTGCACGAAGTCGATGCCGCGCATGTAGGTGGCGGCGGCGAAACCAGCGACGTCGCCCGTAAGGCCGCCGCCGACCGCCACCATGAGACCGCGCCGATCGAGCCCGTGCGCGAGCGCCGCGGACCAAATGCGTTCGATGGCAGGCATCGTCTTTTCGCTTTCGCGTGCGGCGACCGTAGCCATCGCAACATGCGCACCGCCCGCACGAATCGAATCGAACGCGTGCGCGCCATGGTTCGATGCGATCGCCTCGTCGACCACGATCAACACACGGCGATTGGAGAGTGCGATGCCTTCCCGCGCAAACGCGTCGCTCAAACGCGCGACGAGCCCCTCGCCCACCACGAGCGCGGTCGGGTGGCTGGGAATGTCAATCGGGATGCGCGTGTCGTGCATGTGGGTGTTCAGGTTGGCCGACGTGTTGGCCGACATGTTGGCCGACGTGCTCGCCGAGGCTGCGTCATTGCGACTGGCTCCGCAACCGTGCGAGTGCCTCGGCTGGGTCGTCGGGCAAGAGCGCCGTGCGCTGCTCTATCGGCTGCGCGTCGGTCGATGTTGCAGTCGACATTGAAGTTGATGTTGAAGTCGATGTTTCTGTGGAAGCGACGATTGCGGCTGCGCGCTCCGTTCGCGCGGCGTGTGTGTGTGATTTCGCGCGATGCGTTCCCTGCGCTCGGCGTGCTTGGGCGCTGCGGGCCTTCCCTTTGAGCAACATGTGCGCGATCGCAAGAACGATCACAAGCACAAGCAGCGGACGGAGTTCGGTGGGGAAGCCGATCATGGCGAGTTCGGCGCGGAGCGTACCGTCGAAGCAACACCGCCGAGAAACAGCGACCAATGCTCGGCGTCAAGACGCGACACCAATGAAAAGCGCCCGCAGCGGGTGCCGCGGGCGCTTCTGTTGAGTGACCCCAAGGGGATTCGAACCCCTGTTCTATCCGTGAGAGGGATATGTCCTAGACCAGGCTAGACGATGGGGCCAAGCAGCGAAACTTGGTCAGCTTGATGCGCGAGAGCTCTCACACCGATTCGCGCGCTCAGGCTCGAAGTATATCGAAGTCGATCAACGAGACACACCGCATGGCGGGCGCGGGTAGGTCGCACGTCTCTTTGGCGGAGCGCGCGAGGCCCCCGCGAAACCTTCGCGTTTCAGCCAAACGCCGAGACTATGCCGCAAAAAGCAAACACCCGCGGCAGTTGCCACGGGCGTGCTGAGTGACCCCAGAGGGATTCGAACCCTCGTTACCTCCGTGAAAGGGAGGTGTCCTAGACCAGGCTAGACGATGGGGCCAGCGAGAAACCGAACTTGCATCCGGTCTAGGGGAAGGCGGAGATGATAGCGACTCCTCCGGCGCTGTCGAGTCGCCAATCCGGTACCCTCAAAAAGATGTCGGCCCCTACCCGCATGTCCGACGAAGTACTCAAGCCGGCAGAGCCGCCGCTTGTCCTTTGCCCGTTGGATTTCGAGCGGCGCGCGGTGGTGCGATTTGCAAAATTGCCGGTGAAAACCATTGGTCCCGGCCCGGATGCTGTTCGTCGTGCGTTCGCGGAACGCGCCCAATGGCCGGTCACGAACCCTCGCCTCATCCTGTTGGTCGGAGTTGCGGGCGGACTCAATCCCTTGCTCCCCCGCGGGACCGCGTACGCGCCGACGACCGTCGTTGGCTGCACGGCGCGACCAACGCTTCTCTCAACAGTTCTCACAACGGTTCCCACAACGCTTCAACGCGACCACACCACCCCGCCACTTGCGATCACCGAAACGAACGCACCCGTTCATGATCCCGACGCAAAGGCGCAGCTCTTTCGTGAGCGTGCGGCCGATCTCGTCGACACCGAGTCGCTTGCCGTCGCGACGTGCGCGGACGCCGCGAACATTCCATGGGCGATCGTGCGCGGCGTGGGCGACGCTGCGGATGACGCACTCCCGCGCGAGGTGACGGGTTTCGTCGACGCGACCGGCGCAACCAAAATCACGCGCGTCCTTCGAAGCGTGCTGCGTCGCCCGTCGCTCATCGGCGAACTTCGCACGCTTGCACGAAGCTCCCAAAAAGCGCTTCAAAGTGCGGCATTTCTCGCCGATGCATTCGGTGCGCTTCCGGCGATTTCACTCTGCACACCTGAGCGCCCATTCTTGCTCTACGGCGGCAGTTTTGATCCCCCGCATGCGCGTCACGCAACGATGCTGAGGGACGCGATGCGCGCGCTCGGCGCGCCAGTTGCCACGGTCATGCCGGCTGCGCTCAACCCGTTGAAACTCGATCATCCGCCCGCCCATCGCGAAGCTCGCGTGGCGATGTGCCGCGCAGCGTTTGCAGATCATGGGGACGAGACCAGCGCTCGAGCTCGCACTGTTGCCCTCACTGGCGTTGGCGGAGAAATACGCCTTTCATCGCTCGAGCTCGACCGACCGGGCCCGAGTTTCACGATCGACACCGTGCATGCGATGCTCGCGTCGTATCCGCATCTCGCGGGCGCGATCACGTTTCTCGTTGGGAGCGATGCGATTCGCCACATCGAACGCTGGCATCGATGGCGCGAACTTCTGGAACTCGCGCGCCCAGCGGTCGTCGTCCGCCCACCGGATGACCACGCAACCGCTCGCGCGTTTCTCCGCGATTTCGGCGCGAAACACGGTCTTTCGAAAGGGTTCGCGGACGCAGAGTCTTGGCTCCTGCCGCTCGAACCGGTCGATCTTTCGTCGACCGATGTGCGTGCGGCGATCGCTCGCGGCGAGCGGCCCGCAGGCCTCGCCGACGGCGTTTGGCGAGAAATCACAACACACGGGCTTTATGGCTTCGGCAGCGTACGCTGATCGATCTACACTCTCCGATTCACGACTTCGCAGTCCACCCTGAACTTCCTATGACGCAGCAGAAGCCCGACATCGCCCGTGTGAGTTTCGTCAGCCTCGGCTGCCCGAAGAACCTTGTCGATAGCGAGAAGATGCTCGGCGTCCTCAAGCAGTCAGGCTTCGAACTCGTCAACGAAGACCAGCGCCCCGACGCGATCGTCGTCAACACCTGCGGCTTCCTCGAAGCATCGAAAGACGAGTCGCTCGAAGTGATTCACGACGCAATTCGCCGCAAAGAGAAGGGCGAAATCAAGCGCGTCGTCGTGGCGGGTTGTCTGGTGCAACGCCATCGCGCGAAGTTGCTCGAGTGGGCGCCAGGGATCGATGCAATGGTTGGCGTCTTTGATCGCGACCACATCGTTGATGCAGTCGGCGGTGAAGGCGCGGCGGAAGTCGCGGAAAAAGCGCCGAAGTATTGGATCGCAGGGAACGCACTGCAGGCGGCTGCGGAGCGCGGCATGAAAACCGTTGGTCTGACGGTCAACGGCGCCGACGGCAAGGGCATCGGCTACTTCGAGGGCGATGAAGATCGCGTGCGCCTCACGCCGCGGCATTGGGCGTATCTGCGCATTTCTGAAGGCTGCAACCAGCGCTGCGCGTTTTGCACGATTCCATCGATTCGCGGGAAAATGCGTTCGAAACCGCTCGATCAGATCGCGTCCGAAGCGCGTGGCCTCATGGCATCGGGCGCGTTTGAGTTAAACCTCATCGGACAAGACACGACGAGCTACGGCATGGACGTCGGCTACGACGGCGGCTTGCCCGGACTTTTGAAAACGATCAACGGCGTCGCACGTGAATTCGGTGGCGGCTGGATGCGTCTCATGTACGCCTATCCATCGAAGTTTGATGACGCATCCATCGACGCGATCGCGAATCTCGACCACATCGTGAAGTACATCGATATGCCGCTTCAGCACGCGAGCGATGCGATGTTGAAAGCGATGCGACGACACACAACACGCGCGCACACCGAAGAATTGCTTGGAAAGCTGCGCGAGCGTGTTCCTGGCATCGCGATCCGTACCACCTTCATTGTTGGATTCCCAGGCGAAACCGACGACGACTTCGAGCAGTTGCTTGAGTTCGTGAACGAACAGCAGTTCGACATGATGGGCGTCTTCCGCTATTCCGCAGAAGAAGGAACACCGGCGGGCACGATGGAAGCGGATCCGGCGCTTGCGGTTCCTGATGAGGTGAAGCGCGAACGCGAAGAACGCTTGATGATGTTGCAGCAGGAAATCGCGTTTGAAAACGCGAAACTGCAATCCGAAGCGAAAGCGCAGTTCGATGTGTTGATCGAAGGCCCTGCGGCTGGTCGCGTGAAATCACGCGCAACAACCGGCGTCACCAAGGGCGGCGCGCTGTATACGGGTCGTGCGTATTTCCAAGCGCCGTCGATCGATTCGCTCACCTACGTGCAGTCGACGGAGAAGCGCGCGCCCGGCGAACTCGTGCGTTGCACCGTGGTCGATGCAAACGGCTACGACCTCGTCGCGGTGCCCACCGACGAACTCGAGAAGCGTGTGTCGCTTCCGATCATGCATCGGCATTGACGAACTGGGCGCGGTGTTTGACTCGCCGCGAAACATTCGATTTCCGACGCGAAACGCGACTGCTAAAGTGCCCGCATGATTGCGCCAGAAGACATCGTCGAAGGCGAGTGGGCCGATTGGTACCGCCTTACGCCGCAGGAACGCTGGCGCGAGAGCGAGCGTCTCTGGCTTGTCTACCTCTCACTTGGAGGGACGCTTGATCCCGAACCCGATACGCAGAGTCCTTTCTTCGATCCGAGCGCACCAAGTGCAGTCGCTGCTGATGGGTGGACAGGCGTGCGTGTTTTACGGCGCGGCGGAGTTTAGTCGCGACACGGATCTCGCTATTTTCGCCGACCCCTCGAATCTGGTTCGACTTCAAAGCGCGCTCAGCGAACTTCAGGCTGAAGTCATCGCGGTGCCTCCGTTCTCGATCGACTTTCTCAACCGCGGCCACGCAATTCACTTCCGTTGCAAAAGCCCAGATGCGCTTGGCATGCGAATCGATGTCATGGCGCAGATGCGCGGAGTTGACGATTTTTCGTTGCTCTGGGAGCGTCGCACAGAAATCGAACTTGATGAGCCTGGACAGATCCCATTGTTGGTCGCCGTCATGGGAATCGAGGATCTCGTCCGCGCAAAGAAGACACAACGAGATAAGGACTGGCCCAAGAACTAATCCTGGGTGCGACGACTTGTCGAAGCGCATTATTTCGGACACCGAAATGAGGCCTCCGCAGCGCGCATTGATTTCTGGCTGCAGGAACTTCGAACGGCGGAGATTCTCATCGAGATCGTCCGGCAATACAAGGCAGCAATTCCCCAAGCACTCGCAAAGCGCTCACTGCTGCAGCACGCGATCGAGGGTAACCACGTCGCGCTTGCTGCCGCCCTTCGCGAAGAAGAAGACATCGAGCGCGCTGCAGATCGCGCGTACTGGGCTCCTCTTCGGGCCGAACTCGAACGACTTCGTCACGTGCGCTGACGCGAATCCTCTTCGCGACACGCGCTACATTCCCCATGATGCACGCACGCGAAGCAGAAGACCTCGTTCGTCCTCTCCTCTGGATCGGCTTCGATGGGAAAGTCCCGTCGCCCGAAGCCCTTCGTTTGATTCACCAAGGTGTTTCCGGCGTCATTCTCTTTGTTCGGAACGTCGGTACGCGCGACGAAACGCGCGCACTGATTCATGAACTGAAAGCCATCGCGCCTGGGCCGCTGCTTTTGTCGGTCGATCAAGAAGGCGGACGTGTGGCACGTCTCACCGAAGGCTTCGAGCGCTTCCCGTCGCTTCGCGACATCGGCGGAAAGTCAGTTGAAGAAGTACGCGCGATCGGCGCGCGACTTGGCGCGCAAGTGCGCGACGCTGGCTTCGATATTGACCTCGCGCCTGTTGTGGATGTCGACTCGAACCCCGCGAATCCCGTGATCGGCGAGCGCTCGTTTTCGCGTGATCCGGAAGTCGTCGCGCAACTCGGCGCTGCGATGATCCGCGGGATTGAGAGTGAACTCGCGGCTTGTGCGAAGCACTTCCCGGGCCACGGTGACACGGACAAAGATTCCCACTACGACTTACCGCGCTTGCCCCACGCGCTCGATCGCCTACGCGCCTGCGAACTCGTGCCCTTCAAAGCAGCGGTCACCGCGGGTGTTTCATGCGTCATGACGACACACGTTGTCTTTGATGCGCTTGACCCCGGCGTCGCAGCCACGATGAGCGCACCCGCGATCGAACTCCTGCGCGGCGAAGTCGGATTCAAGGGCGTGTGCGTGAGCGACTGCCTCGAAATGAAGGCGATTTCGGAACACTTCGGTTCCGGCATCGCCGCCGTACGGGCGGTTGCAGCGGGCGTTGACGCCCTCCTTGTGTGCCACACCGCGGAGGCGCAACATGAAGTCATCGGGCATCTCGCAGCGGCGGTTGTCGATGGCGTCATTCCCGAGGCCCGCGTCATCGAAGCACGTGCACGCCTCGCTGCGCTTGCCGCACGACATGCGCGAAGCGTCTGAGCGGAACGTCCGAGCGAAAATTGGGGGAACCGATGGGTGATGACAACAACGCGGAGAACTTTCTTCTCCTCTTTGATGACGACGATGATGACGACCACGCTGCCGACCGACGTCGCAAGCGCGCGCCGACCTCTAACGGCACTCGCCCCCAAACTCCCCCGACGCCGATTCCCGTTGCTGCTCCTGCGAAACGCCCTCGAATCTGGGTGCGACTTTGGCGGTGGCTTACGAGCCGCGATTGATCGACTCGCGCGAAACTGCGATTTCCCCGCGACTTTCGTGCATGAATCGAACGCGGCCTGCGGCTACACTGCGAGATTCCCGTGAAGATCCGCAACTTCTCCATCATCGCCCACATCGACCACGGCAAGAGCACGCTCGCCGACCGCCTCTTACAGGCAACGAAGGCCGTCTCCGAACGCGAAGCCCGCGCACAGTTCCTCGACTCGATGGACCTCGAGCGTGAACGCGGCATCACCATCAAAGCGTCGGCCGTCACCGTCACACACACCTACAAGGGCGAGGTCTACGAACTCAACTTCATCGACACGCCAGGCCACGTTGACTTCACCTACGAAGTGTCACGCGCGTTGAAAGCGTGCGAAGGCGCCGTGCTCGTCGTGGACTCGACGCAAGGCGTCCAAGCGCAGACGGTCGCCAATGCGTACCTCGCTGTTGCGGGCGACCTCACGATCATTCCTGTGGTCAACAAGATCGATCTTCCCGCTGCGAACCCCGATGGCGTCGCAATGGAAATCGAACAGGTCTTCGGCTTCCCCGCCGAAGAGTGCATCTACGTCAGCGCGAAGACCGGCCAAGGCATTCAGCCGCTGCTCGACGCGATCTGCGAAAAGTTGCCCGAGCCGAAAGCACCGACCACCAAGAAGTTGCGCGGACTTGTCTTTGACGCGAAGTACGACGAGTACCGCGGCGTCGTGATGTATGTCCGTGTCTTCGACGGACAACTCAAGCAAGGCGACAAGATTCGCATGATGGGTACGGGACGCACCTTCAGCGTCACCGAACTCCTGCGCTACACGCCGTTCCCGCAGAAGGTGAAGATGCTCGACTACGCGCAAGTCGGCTCCGTCTGTGCGGGCATGAAGACCCTCGGTGACGTGCGCGTCGGCGACACCATTACGCTTGATCTCGATCCCGCGGAAATCGCGCTCGAAGGCTACGAAGAGCCGAAGCAGATGGTGCACTGCGACTTCTACCCGTCGAGCGCCGACGAGGAAGGTAAGAAGTCAGACTTCGAACAACTGCGCGAAGCGATCGAGAAACTCCACCTCAACGACGCGAGTTTCACGTTTGAACCGCAACACTCGGAAGCGCTTGGCTTCGGTTTCCGCTGCGGATTCCTTGGCCTTTTGCACATGGACATCGTCCAAGAGCGACTCGAGCGCGAAGGCGGCGTGTCGATCGTGCAGACGGCTCCAACCGTGTCGTACATCATCGACTTGATGGACGGCACCGAAGTCGAGATTCATAACCCCGCGGATCTGCCCGACCCCTCGAAAATCAAGGCGATTCGCGAGCCGATTGTCAAGATCGAGATCATCTGCCCGAACGAGAACATCGGCGATCTGATGAAGCTCTGCGAATTGCGACGCGGCATCTTCCAAGCACAGGAGATGATCAGCGAATCGCGACAGATCTTGAAGTACGAGATTCCGCTCGCGGAGATCATCTACGACTTCTACGACAAGTTGAAGTCGGTGACGCGCGGTTACGGCACGATGGATTACACCATCACGCAGTACCGCGAAGATCGTCTCGTCAAGGTGCAGATCCTCGTGAACGGCGAAGCGGTCGAAGCGTTGTCACTCATTTGCCACCGTGACAACGCCGAGCAGCGTTCGCGTGCGATTCTGCAGAAACTCAAAGAGCAAATTGACCGCCACCAGTTCGAGATTCCGCTGCAAGCGGCCATCGGCGGCAAGATCATCGCACGCGAGTCGATCAAGGCCGTTCGCAAGAACGTGCTTGCGAAGTGCTATGGCGGCGACATCTCGCGTAAGCGCAAGCTCCTCGAGAAGCAGAAGGAAGGCAAGAAGCGCATGAAGCAAATCGGGAACGTCACGATCCCGCAGGAAGCGTTCATGGCGATTCTGGATCAAGGCGACTGAGTTTGAGCGCTCGCGACGTGTCTTAAGCGCTCGCGACTCGCTTCGCTTTCGCTCGCTTTGGCGTGCATGACGCCAGAGGTCGCCGCTGCAGATTTGAGCGCTCGCAACTCGTAATTTGAGCGCTCGCGACTCGCTTCGCTTTCGCTCGCTTTGGCGTGCATGACGCCAGAGGTCGCCGCCGCAGCGACGACCGGGGAATCAAGCCCTCCCCCGCTCACTCGCTGAGATTGAGGACCTTCATCACGTCGGACGTGATGTCCATCGCGGCTGGGTACTTGAGAAACGTGCGGGCCTGAATCTGCGCGAGTGCTTCACCGGCGCGCGTCGCCTTAAACGGCTCATTCGTTGGGAAAAACCGGAAGACGAGATCGATGGAC
>JBEIJG010000026.1:0-15283 GCA_040380385.1 Phycisphaeraceae bacterium
CACCAAAGCGAGCAAGTTGCGAAGCAGGTTGCGAGCGCTCAAACACGCGAAGCGAGTTGCGAGCGCTCAGATGACGTCAGCCGCCACCGAAGCGCTTACGCACATCACCGAGGAAACGCACGATTTGCCCTTGTTCGACAGGCGTTGATGCCTTCTCAACATCGCTCGCCCAGAAGTCGAGGAAGCGCATGGCGCCATCGTCGGTGAGGCTCGGCATCTGATCGGGCGAACGTTCCGCCGCGCGCTCACGGCCGCGTTCGCCTTCACGACGAATGTCGTCGAGTCGCTCATCGTCGGGCTTGTCGCTGTCCTTGCCCGTCGCGATGCGCTCGCCCGTCTTGAGCCACTTCACCATCCAGTCGTCGATGTACTTGCCGCGATCCTTCTCCGAGACTTTGAAGTAGTCCGCCGCACCCTGCGCAAGAATGTCCTTCGCAAGGACGCGCGCATTCTGTGTCGCTTGCTCACGTGCAGGCCCAGACAAACCAGCGAGAAACGCCGCCATCAACGCGCTTTCCGCTTGATCACCCGCGCGGAAGCGATCCGCGAGTTCCATCAAGAATCGAATGCGCTCTTCCACAGGCAACTTGGAGAAATCATCGAGCGCAAAGTAGCCAAGCACGTCATCGACGGGCGAATCGAAGATCGACGGCGGCGGACGAAAGCGCACCTCCACCCACCAGTACACACCGTACGCAAGCACCCCCGCGAGGAGAAGTCCGCCCGCTCCGAGTTTGAGTTCGCGGCGACGGTTCTCCCACAAGTCGGCGAGCGACTCGTCGAGCTTGTCGCGGATTTCGGTGATCGATCCAATCATCATCGTTCCTCGTCATGACACGCGATTCAATGCGTTCCATTCATTCGATGCTGCGCTTATCCGCCGTCGCCACCATCATCTTCGTCGACACCCAACTCACGCATGATCGCAACGCTGCCGTCGATATACACCGCGTTGCGCGGGTTGCGATCGCCGATCTTGTGTCGATCTTGGCTGTCATTCAGAATCGGAAATTCCATCGGGCTGCGCTCGTAGAGCACTCCAACAAGTCGCGACTCAGCTTCGTTGCGCATACGTTCGCGTTGACGCGGTGTCAGTGACATGTCACCAAGCGTCGATGCCATCAATGCCGCGACGGGAATCTGTACTTGTGGCGTGTATCGCAAGAGCCCCGGCATGTAGACGTAACTCGTTCCAGCGGCGATTGAGCCATCCTCGTCGTCGTCGGCTGGACAGAACCAACACTTGTTGTCGGTGCCGATGGTCTTGCCAAGCACCGCGACGAGTCCGCCTTGCGGGCCTTCCGGTGTCGAGGCTGGCAGGAAGTCGCACATCGGCAACTGTCCCTTGATCGTCGAGCGATACATGTCGAACGCTGTGAAGAGTTGCCGCAGATTCGACTGGCACGCCACCGATTGCGCTTCACGACGAATGCCTGAAACAGTCGGCACGATCAGCGACATGAGGATGCCGATCACGCCAATGACGGCGAGCATCTCGACGATCGTGAGACCTCGCGAGACGCTACGAACGGCGCGTGTTGTTCTTGCTTTCAAAACCTGCATGGGGCCTAATTCGCCGAAATTCTTCGGCCGATGCAGCGCATCGTACGGTTCGGCTTCCGTAACGCCAACAGAGGTCCCACAACTCCCGACAATTCGCGGTAAGAGACGAGACGCGAAGGGCGAGAACGAAGAGCGAGATGCGAGCGGGAAGGTCGCGACGATCGCGTCGCGGCGACGTCTCGAACTTCACGCCGAGAACATCGCCTCGATAAATCGGTCTGCATCGAAGGGCGCCACGTCTTCAGGCCGCTCGCCGACACCAACGAGTTTGACCGGGACTGCGAGTTCTTCGCGAATCGCCACCACGATGCCGCCGCGCGCGGTTCCGTCGAGTTTCGCGAGGAAAATCCCGGTCACACCCGCTGCCGCCGCAAAAAGCCGCGCTTGCTGCACAGCGTTTTGACCGCTCGTTGCGTCAAGGACGAGTAAAACCTCGTGCGGGGCACCTGGGATCTTCTTCGCGAGAACGTTGCGAATCTTCGTCAGCTCGCGCATCAAATTGTCTTGCGTATGGAGACGCCCTGCGGTGTCGACGAGGAGGACGTCGGACCCGCGCGCAAGCGCCGCGTCGGCTGCGTCAAAGGCGACCGCCGCGGGATCGGCGCCCGCCTTCCCCTTCACGATGTCGATGCCGAGTCGGCGGCTCCACTCTTCCAACTGCGCAACAGCGCCCGCGCGAAACGTATCGGCCGCGGCCAGTAAGACCGTGCGACCTTCGTCTTTCAAACTCTTCGCGATCTTCGCAACGCTCGTCGTTTTTCCAACGCCGTTGACGCCCACCACGAGAACAACCGTTGGCTTCGTCGGCGCAACCGCGATGGCGCGCGCGCCCGAATCTGCGACGGCGGGCCAACGCGCTTTCAGGCTCTTTTTCAGGTATTCGAGCGCATCTTCGCCGCGCGAAACCGTGCCGGATCGGAACTCCTTCCGCAAACCATCCACGAGTTCGCGCGCCGCTTTGACCCCGACATCCGCGGCGATCAAGCGCGTTTCGATCTCATCAATGAGTTCTTCACTCAGCGTGCGCCCAAGCAGCAGAGAGCGGAACTGCGCGCCCACCACTTCGGCGGTTTTCGCGAGTCCCTTTTTGATCGCGTCGAAGGCGTTGCGGAAGAAACCCATTGAAACTCAACTCCCAATCACGAACGGACAGAGGCGACTTGCAAAAGCCGCGGGTTACCCACGCGCCCTACCCGCGGGCCTTGGCTGCGCGATCGAGCACCGCATTCACAAAAGCGCCTGATTTCTCGGTGGAAAACGTCTTCGCAAGTTCGACTGCTTCATCAATCGCGAGAGCGACCGAGTCGCCGCCGTGCGTGAACGCATACCAACCGAGACGCAACACATTGCGATCGACGATCGGCTGTCGATGCACCGGCCACTCCGCGGTGAACGGCTTCACCGCGCGATCTGCATCGAGTCGATGCTCCCACACGAGACTCGCGAAATCGAGACCTGCTTGAATCGACTCAGCGCGCGCCGCGGCGACTTCTGGATCGCGCGCTTCGACGCGAGCGGCAGCGACCGTGAGATCAGGAAGTTCTCCCGACTCGTCGAGTTCGCTCGCGCTTTCGAGCGCGTCACGCACTGCATCAACATCGCCCGCGAGGCCTGAATCGAACTGATACAGCGCCATCAGCGCGTAACGCCGCTCCGTACGAACGGAACCCTTCTTCGGACGGCTCACGCGGGCCTCCCCAGTGGAATCTTGCGAACCCGAGCGACGGCCTGCGCAGCAACGATCGCCGCAACCATCGCCTCAACGCCCTTGTTGCCCTTGGAGCCTCCGGCGCGCGCCTCGGCTTGTTCGATCGTTTGGCAGGTGAGGACCCCGAATGCCACGGGCTTTCCGCCGTGTGCCGTGATCGACGCGAGCCCATTCGCGACCGCTTCGCAGATGTAGCGGTCGTGCGTCGTCTCGCCAGTCAGGATGCATCCGATGCAAACAACCGCGTCGATGTCGGTACGAGAAGCGAGCGCATGCGCGATCGAGACGAGTTCAAACGACCCTGGCGCATCGACGAGGACCAAGTCGTTCTCCGACCCGCCCGCATCGACGAAGGCCTGCTTCGCGCCGCGAGTGAGCGCTCCGGTGACATGGTCGTGGTAGCGGCTCGTCGCGATGCCGATGCGTAGGCCGCGCGCGTCGGCGGCGATGGGAACCTCAGTGTGCATGGGGGGCGCATGGTAGCGAGGCATCCACGATCCCCGTGAAGCATTCAAACTCCAAGAAGCACCGAATCCCCGCGAAGCGACCAAGAACTATGGATCGAACTATGGATCGAAATATGCATCGAACGAGGCATCGAACTACGCATCCACATGGTGGTTCGCCGTGATGTGACGTCAGCGCACGGCACCAGGACGCGCCGCCACGCGTCATCTCGCCGTGTTCTCGCTGTGTTCTCGCGAGGCGCAATTTCCGTCCTGAATCGCCAAACCGGGTCTCGTATGATCGCGCCTGTGCAGGGAATCGCCCAGAAAGCCATCGCCGCGCTCGAACTCTCTCGCCTCCCGCTCGCCTTTGGCACGGTGTCGGGCGTGTGGGTGATGGTGTTTGTGGCGCGCGCCGAACCAGCGCTCGCCGAACTCCCCGCCGCGCGACTTCCTCTTTGGCAAACGCTTCCCGCGGCAACCATGTTCGCCGCGGGATTCCTCGCCTTTGGTGCGGCACTCAACGATTTCCTCGACGCGAAGCACGACCGCGAGTTCGCTCCCGATCGGCCGATTCCGTCGGGGCTCGTCCGACCGCGGCGCGCGATGCAGTTCGCGGCCGTTTCTCTCCTCGTTGGGATCGCGGGTGCCCTGCCCTTCGGGGAAGGCGCGCTGCTCGCCGCGCTTTCACTCGCGGCGATCGTGCTCCTCTACGACGCCTGTGCGAAACACGTCCCCGCGTTTGGCTTCGTCCTCGTCGGTCTCGCGACCGCCGCATCGATGCTGGTTCCAGCGCCGGGCACCGCGCTCACGCTGCCCATTTGGCTCGCGATGAGCCAGACCATGGGCGTGGGCGCACTCGCCTACGTCGTTGGTGAAAAGCGCCCGCGCCTCACCCGTCGCGCCATCCTCCTCGGTGCATGGGGATGGCTCTTCTGGACTGCGGCGATCCTCGCGCTCGGCGTGCTCCGCTCCGACGGCGAGCTCCTTCCCGCGTGGTTTACGCCGAATCGCCTCGTCGTCCCCTTCGGAGTGGCCGCCGTCGGCGCGCTGCTCCTGCTGCGGAAACTCGCGGGGCCGCGCACTGCAGCGCGCGGGGAGAAACTCCTTCGCGCGGGGAGTTTGTGGAAGAGCCTCGTCGCGGCCGGCTGGATCTACGCACTGGGTGAACCAACGGCCGCGTTCGCGATTGCGGGTCTCGCGACCGCCATTTTCCTCGTGTTTGCACTCCTCCGCGAAGCTGGGCCGCAAGTCGCGGAGCCGGCAACGTGGCGCGGCTGAGCTTTCGCTCGGACGAAGTGAAACCGAGCACCATTCCTCCAACGTGCCTCGCGTCCGTCGCGCACACACACCGCGAGAGGCTCGGTATTCTGCGACGGTGCAGAAGACCCCGGTTCGGATTCGACTTCTCGCGGCGACCTCGCTCGTCGCGGCCGTGACGGCAGCGTCAGCGGTCGCGCAGACCACGCCCTCCGCGACGAACGCGAACACACCACCTGTCGGCAACTCTGACAACGCCGCCGCATCCGAGGCGCGCGCGCGTCGCGCCATCGATGGCACGTCCTTGGGCGGTTTCGTTTTCCCAACGAAGGCACTCGACGGGGCATGCACGATGTCGGCCGTCCGCGGATGGCGTTGGAAAACCGACGACACGCAACGGCTCTACCTTGAAGGCGATGTGCGCGTCGCGGTGGGTGGCTATTCGTTCAGCGCCAAGCGCGCGTCGGTGTGGATCAACCGCCTTCCGCTTGCGAGCGGCGCCGCGACCCAAGTCGCGATTTGGTTCGAGCGCGCCGATGAGCCCACGCGACGCGCAGGTCTCGGCGCAAGCGGACGCGACTTGCTGGTCACCACGTCGTATCTCGGTGAGACGAAATTGTCACTCGTGGCGCCCGAAGATGGCACCGCACCCGATGCTGCCTTTCTTGCCGCTGGAAACGCGCGGCTCGCGCGATATCTCCAACAACTCTCGAAGGGCATCAACGACGGAACCGTGAGCCTCGGCGCTCGGCCGACGATCAATGCTCGCACCAAGCCAAGCGATCCGGCGCCTCTCCCAGGCGACGCACTCGCAGGCCCCGTTGTTGCCGCCGAGGACGATCTCCCGAACGAGATCGCACTTGCAACGCCTTCCGTTGGCGCACTTCCGATTTTCCGTCCGGATGGCACGGTGAGTTTTTCGGCCGACAGCGTGGTGATCGACGAACGCACCGATCGCGTTGCGGTGCAAGGCATGGTGGAACTTGAGTATCTCGCGGCCGTTGATGGCGCGGAACGCAAGTTACAACTCTCTGCTGAACGCGGCGTGATCTTCCTCTCGAAGGGCGCACTCACGGGTCTCCGTGAAGGTTCGCGCACGGTCGATGCTTCTGCCGTCGAAGGCATCTATCTCGAAGGCGCGGTGCACGCCTCCGACGGCGAGTACACGTTGCGTGGCGCACAGGTCTACTACGACCTCGTCACCAATCGCGCAGCGATCGTGGATGCCGTGCTGCGAACGTACGACCGTCGACGCCAAGATCTTCCGATCTACACGCGCGCCGCCGAAATGCGCCAAGTCGCAGCGGATCAGTGGACCGCAGAGCGCGCGACTGTTTCGACAAGCGAGTTCTTCACGCCGCATCTGGCAATCGGTGTGGATCGTGTCACGGTGACGCAGCAGCCAGATGTGCCGGGAATTCCCGACTCTGGCGGCATGTTTGTCGAAGCGGACGGTGCCGCGATTGAAGTCTCGGGAAAACGGATCGTTCCACTTTCTGGCTACGAAGGTCGCGTGGATCGCGTGCCGATTCGCGGCGTGCAAGTTGGCTACGAAGACGAACGTGGTGTCGAAATCGGCACCGACTGGGATCTTCTCGCGCTCGTCGGAAGTGGACCCGTCGCGGGCCTCGACGCAGAACTCTCGGTCGATGCGTTTACCGAGCGCGGACCTGGTGTTGGTACGACCTTCTCGCTGAGCGAGGGCCTCGGCTCGGGCGTGATTGACCTCTACGGGCTTTACGACTTCGGCGGCACCGATCGCACGAGTTCAGGTCTTGATGTGGAAGTTGACGCGGGCCCGCGCGGTGTGATCGATGCGGAATGGCAGACTGCGCTCTCGGCGGATTGGACGCTGCAGACGCAGATGGCGTACCTCTCCGATGAGACGTTCGCGAGCGCGTGGCGTGAAGTCGACTTCGACAATCGTCGCGAGTACGAAACAAGCCTCTTCTTCAACGGCGTCTCGGAAAACACCGCGCTTTCGCTCTTGGCGAAGTACGACCTCAACGACTTCATCTCGAACTCGTATCTCCTCGCGAGTCGCAGTTACGTTGTCGACAAATTCCCCGAACTCTCGTACCGACGTTACGGCGATGAACCGTTTGACGGCTTCACGTGGACGCAGCAGTGGTCGGCGAACATGATGTCGCTCAACCCGACGTCGGGCACGCCGAATTCTCTCGGCGTTCCGACGGGCGCGTGGGGCGGCGCGATCGCGGCGAACGAATCGATCTTCGACGCCTTCGAAGATGCGGGCTATCGCGACAACGCGGTCTCGCGTCTCGACACGCGACACGAGTTGAGCCTCCCGCTCACCGATGGTGTCGCGACGATGGCGCCGTTCGTCACTGGCCAAGCGACCGGTTACGTGATGGATGAGTTCGATCAGTACTCGCGCGACGCGGAAAATCTGCGATTCCAAGCGGGCGGCGGCGTGCGCGCGTCGCTCAAGTACGTGCGCGTTGACGACGCCGTGCAGAGTCGACTGCTCGACATCAATCGCATGCGCCACATCGTGGAACCGTACGGCACGCTATGGGCCGGTTACGACTCGCTGCCTGATGGTGCGCTGCCGATTTACGACCAAGACTATGAAGGTACGACGGGCGGCGCGGCGGCGAACATCGGCGTTCGTCAGACGTTCCAAACGCAGCGCGGCGGGTCGGGCGCATGGCAGTCGGTGGATTGGGTGAAACTCGATCTCGGCGCGGTCGTCAACGACGGCGGAAGCGATTTCACGCCACAAGGCTTCGACCCCGCAGATCCGACGTCGTTGTTGCGTTGGAGCCAGTCGCCAATTCCGTCGTTCTATTCGTTCCGACCTGAGTTTTCGCAGTGGGGCAGCCACGCCTACGGCATGACCACGTGGCAAATGTCCGACTCGCTCACGCTCGGCGGAACGATGAAGTATCTCTTTGAAGATCGTACGTTCATCACCGACGACAACGGCGTGTTGCCGAATCTGGCACTCGGCTCGCTCGGCATTGAGATGCGTCACTCGCCAGTTGTGAGCACGTACCTCGAGTACCGCTACATCGCACCGACGTCGAGTGAGCTCTTGCAAGCGGGTGTTCTTTACCGCGCGGGTAAGCGCTATCTCATCGCGGTGAGTCCGCAGTACGACCTCGAAGCAGGCGAAATGCGCGCGGTTGCCGGCTCGCTCACGCGTACGTTCCCTGACTTCGACTTGAGCGCGAGCGCGGGATATGACCTCATCGAGGATGACACATTTGTCGGGCTGTCACTCTCTATTCCCGCAGGTTCTCAGCAATCGGACTTCGGGAATTACAACCCCGCCATGGGGGGATATCGATGAGCCGCAGACGCCCTCGCGTCCTCGCGATTTCGTCTCGCGGTGGACACTGGACACAGTTGCGACGGCTCCGAAAGGCGTTCGATGGATGTGATGTCACGTGGGCATCCACCGACGTTGGCCTCGCGAAAGAAGTCGCGCCAGAGCGGTTCGCATTCGTGCCCGATGCCTCTCGATGGGACCGCGCGAAACTCGCGTGGACGATTCTTCGTGTGCTTTGGCTTGTCATTCGACTGCGCCCCGATGCCATCGTTTCGACGGGCGCCGCGCCAGGCTACTTCGCGCTGCGATTCGGCAAACTCGTTGGGGCTCGTACGCTGTGGCTCGATAGTTTGGCGAACGCTGGCGAGCTCTCGCTCTCTGGGAAAAAGGCCTCAAAGTTCGCAGACTTGACGCTGACGCAATGGGCGCATCTCGGGAAGCCGGTCGAGCGTGAACTTGCTTTACGTCGCGGCACGATTTTCTTCAGCGGGAGCGTCCTGTGATATTGGTCACCGTCGGAACGCAACTTCCATTTGACCGTCTCGTGGAGCCCGTCGCGCGCTGGGCACGTTCGCGCGGAGTCACCGATGTGTACTTCCAACATGGCGGAACCACCGTCGATTTGAACGGGTTTGAGAGTGCTGCGTTTTTGTCGCCCGAACAGTCTGCGAAACTCCTCGATCAAGCGGATGTTGTTGTCGCGCACGTCGGTATGGGAACGATTCTCGGGTGCCTTGAACGCGGAAAGCCCATCGTTCTGCTTCCACGAAAGGCGTCGCTCGGCGAGACGCGAAACGAACATCAGACTGCGAGTGCACGCAGCCTCGAAGGCCGCGAGGGCGTTTTCATCGCGTGGGAAGCAAACGAACTCGATGCCCTATTGGATCGCGTCGATCAACTCAAAGGTGGCGAGCGCATCGGCTCTGATGCGAGTCCGGAGCTCATTCAAACCACGCGGCAATTTGTCACACGTACCACGGGAAACGAGCAGCACGCTCTTCCCTCCGGCGGCGCGAAGCGACGGAAGAGGGTTCTCGCCATCGCGTCGAAAGGCGGCCACTGGACCGAGCTCCGGCGCATCGCTCCTGCGCTTGAGGGTTGCGATGTTCTCTGGGCATGCACCGACATCACGATGTCCGCCGAAGTCACATCCGGAAGATTCACCACCGTGCCCGATGCAAATCGTTGGCAGAAACTCCGGCTGCTTTGGTGTGCGCTCCGCATTGCACTTCTCGTGTTGAAAGAGCGCCCAGACGTCGTGGTTTCGACAGGTGCCGCACCTGGCTACTTCGCGCTTCGCGTTGCGAGTTTGATCGGACGGCGAACGCTTTGGCTCGACTCCGTTGCGAATGCTGAAGAGCTCTCGATGTCCGGGCAGAAAGCAGCGGCCTTCGCCACGCTTGCGCTGACGCAGTGGCCTGAGTTAGGCGAGTCATTGCCGCCTCGTGCAACACGTCAACGGGGCCGCATTTACCACGCGGGGGCGGTCGTATGATTTTCGTCACCGTTGGTACGCAGTTGCCATTTCCGCGCATGATTGAGGCTGTTGTCGCGTGGGCAAAGCAGCACGGCCGGACTGACCTCTTCATCCAACATGCGGGATATGCGGCATCGCTGGAGGGGCTTCCCAACTCGGAGTTCCTCGACGCTGCGACAAGCGCGCGACTCATGAACGAGGCTGACCTTGTGGTCGCGCACGCTGGTACGGGCACGATTCTCGCGTGCCTCCAGAATGGCACTCCGTGCATCATCGTTCCCCGCAAAGCGTCGTTGGGTGAACACCGCAACGATCACCAGTTCGCGACGGCGCGACGATTTGAAGGCCGCAAGGGAGTCTTCGTCGTTTGGGATATTGCCGATCTCCCTGGGATTCTCGATCGCGCCGATGCACTCGATGGAAGCGACGGCATCAATCCGTTCGCTGAAGAGCGTCTTCTGCAGGCGATTCGTGACTTCATCGATGAGCGTGACTGAGTTCATCGGCGAGACATGAACTCGATCGGTCCTGCGCGTGACGATTTCAGCCGATCGTGATCGTCGTCGTCGACGTTGAGCTTCGTTCAGCTTTCCAGAGTTTCCGGCGAACATGGCAACGTAAACCCAATCGCATCGGCGCCGGGCCTCGTCAAACGCCGACCCTGCCGCGTTCTCGCGAGAAAGCCAATCTGCAATAGATACGGTTCGACAACGTCTTCGAGCGTGCCTGAGTCTTCCGCCAGCGTCGCGGCAATCGCTTCGACACCAACGGGCCCGCCGCCGTAGATATCCGCAATCGCACGCATGTACTTGCGATCGAGTTCGTCGAGCCCGCGCGCGTCGATACCTTCGAGTTGCAACGCGCTCGCGACGGTCTTTGCATCAGCGAGACCTTGGCTACGAACTTGCGCGAAATCGCGTACTCGCCGCAAAAGTCGCAGCGCTATGCGTGGCGTGCCGCGTGCGCGTGTCGCGATCGCGTCGAAAGCATCCGCTTGGATGCCGCGCATGCCGTAGATCCCCGCCGCGCGAACCAGAATCGAAACCAGATCGGCGTGTGCGTAGAACTCGAGGTGTTGCGCGATACCGAAGCGACTTCGCAGCGCTTGCGTGAGAAGGCCTGCGCGCGTTGTGGCTCCAATCAGCGTGAATGGCTTCAGCGAGATCGTGACGACACGCGCGTGCATTCCTGTGTCGAGCGTGAAATCAATCTTTCGATCTTCCATCGCTGGATAGATGTACTCCTCGACACTCGCAGGCAATCGATGAATCTCGTCGATGAAGAGAACGTCGCCCGCTTCCATTTTGGTGAGCGTGCCGACGAGATCTCCTGCTTTCGTGAGTGCAGGGCCGCTCGTGACGTACGCCTTTGTGCCCATCTCCGCAGCGATGACATGCGCGAGTGTGGTCTTGCCAAGACCCGGCGGTCCGTGCAAGAGCACGTGCTCCATCGTGTCACCGCGTGCTTTTGCAGCATCGAGAGCGATGCCGAGCCGCTCAACAAGTGCGCGTTGACCAACGTACTCCGCGAGCGCACGCGGCCGAATCTCGAGCACATGCGGATCGAGACGCGGATCGAGCTCCGCTTCTCGCTCTGCAACTTGCGCACTCTGCGAAACGATCCGCTCCTTGGCCATGCGCAGAGGATACGCGAAGGTGTTTGTCACGGCGGGTGTCGTTCGCGCGGTCAACACCAAAGCGAGCGAAAGCGGCGGACGCGGCAAAGCCGCCCCGCCGCCAGTCGCGAGCGCTCAGTCTTGTCGCGGTCGCCGCTGCGGCGGCGACCTTTGGCGTCATCCACGCGAAAGCGGCGGCGACCTTTGGCGTAATCCACGCCAGAGCGAGCAAGTTGCGAAGCAGGTTGCGAGCGCTCAAACAACGCATCTCGGCCCCCGAGGATTCACTCCGAGGGGCGCCGAAGAAAGCGAGCGAAAGCGGGCACCTGAAGCAACGCTTCAGCAGCCCGCCAGTCGCGAGCGCTCAACTTACGAGAACTTCACTTGCGGAGCGCTGCGCTCATTCGCGTCCGTGACTTCGAAGAACGGCATCGCGCGGAAACCAAAGAGGTTCGCCACGATGTTCGTCGGGAACACCACGAGCGTTTGGTTGTAGCCACCAGTCGTGTTGTTGTAGCCAATGCGGGCGCCGGAGATGATGTTCTCCGTCGACGTCAACTCACCTTGCAGTTGAAGGAAGTTGGTGTTGGCCTTGAGATCCGGGTACGCCTCAGCAACAGCCATGAGTCGACCGAGCGCTGCGGAGAGTCCGCCTTCCGCCGCGATCTTGTCTTCGATCGGCCCCGCCGACACCGCACGAGCGCGCGCAGCGATCACCGCCTCGAGCGTGTCGCGCTCATGCTTCGCGTACCCCTTCACGGTCTCGACGAGATTGGGAATCAGGTCGTGGCGTCGCTTGAGTTGAACATCGATATCCGCCCAAGCGCCCTGCACCGCGACCTTGCCGCGTGCGAGCGAGTTGTAAACCGAGACAAGCCACAGTGCGACAACAGCCACGACGAGCACGATGCCACCGCAACCGATCAGAAGAATCCAACCCATGTCGACCCACACCTTTCAACCGATGCGTGCGAACGCGCGACAGCAGTGTCGCGCGGGAGTCGCGGCGGATCACGAGGAGTTCCGCCGCGGGGGCGCATTCTATCCCTCACTTCGCCACGCGGATACTTCCTTTCGCGCGCGAGCTTGGCTTCGCTGCTGCTCCGCTCTTTGCGGCGTCTTTCGCCGCCGTGCCTTTCCGCCCTGCGCCCGCCCGGCCTGCACCTCCACCGCCTGCGCCGAGTACTCGAATGCGCTCAAACTCGGCCTGCTCGAGCGGCGTGATCGAAAGACGGTTTCCCCGCCGGAGAATGAGTAAGTTCGCCAAGGCTGCATCTGAGCGCAGCGTTTCAAGGGCGACGAGCTCCTCAAATCGCTCGACGAACGACACCTCGCACATCAGCCACGTCGGCGCCTCTTTCCGCGACTTTGGGTCGTGGTAGTCGCTCTTGGCATCGAACTGCGTGGGATCAGGGACGCCTATCCGCTCGATACGAACCACCCCCGCCGCGCCCGGCGGCTCCGCGTTGGAGTGGTAGAAAATGCCGAGGTCGCCAGCCTTCATGTCATCGCGCATGAAGTTGCGCACTTGATGGTTGCGAACCCCGTCCCAGCCTGTGCGCCCGTCACGCGCAAGGTTGTCGATCGAATAGACATCGGGTTCACACTTGAGAAGCCAAAATCGAGCCATACGCGAAGAGTAACGTGCGAAGTGCTTCCTCTACACTGCGAACATGAATCTCCGACGCCTCGTGAGCGCGGCTGTCTTCGCTGCTGGAAGTGCTGGGAATCTCCCCGAGCAAGCACTTGCGCAGGATCTCGCACCTCGAAGCTCAACGCCTGTCGCTCCATCGGAATCGCAAGTTTCTCCAGCGCCGGCCGCACCGTCTCAAGTCTCACCAGAAGCGGCCCCCACGCCGAACGCGGCACCGCCCACCGACTCTTCGAGAAACATCGGCGCAACCGCAACGTCACCCCGCGCGAGCGAAACACTTGAACAATCACGCGTCGATGCGGAACTCGCGCTCCGTCGCTTGGTGATACCAGAACCGATCTCACCGGAACGCTTCGCCGCGATGCTCGCCGCGACCGACCCCGCGCTTGTCAGCAACAAAGATGTCGCTGCGCAGTTCGCGCTCTACCGCGCTACTTTCGAGCGTCTCGCCGACGATCCAGGGCGGCGCATCCTCCAACTCCTGCCGGCGGCATACAACTTTGACGGCGGACGTGGCGTCTTCGAACCCCGGCCCACGCCGACGCTCGTTGAACTGTTGTCGCTCCGCGATAGTGCCGCGCGCACCGCAACCGATGCCGAGAAAGCGCTCTTTCGCGCCGTGACGCTCGCCACACCTGTCGAGGGACGCGCGAAGCTCGGGTTCGAACGGATTGCGGAAATCAACCTGCGGCTCCCGCGTGCTGGCCTTCTTCCATCAACCGCGCTCTCGATGCGAGAAATCCTCGATCGCGCGCGGCTCTCTGAGGCATCGCGCGCGGTCATCCAATCGACGCTGCTTTCCTATGTCGACGTTCTGACCGCGCTTTCGATGGATCGCGCGCGCGTCCTCCAAGAAAGCGATGCTGCGCGCGCCGAGATTGAGAGTGCCGCCGGAATCCTCTGGCGCTATGGCGCAGCGGAACGCGTGGCGGAGATCGACGCGCAACTCGAAGCAATCGACGACCGTGAATTCGCGAGTGAAATCGCGATTCGCGACGCACATCTTGTGTTGCTTCGACGGTTGCGCGCTGTGTTACCACGGCCCGAAGGACGCCGCGTCATTGAGCAATGGCAGCGCACGGTGCACCCTGAACTCTTCGATGATGAGCGCATTCTCGCGCAGCTCGTCGAATCGGTTGTTGCGCGAACCGAGCTCAGCGCAGATACCCAGTCGGCGGTGCTCGATGCGCTCGACGCCACCTACGCACGACTGGAGCCACTGAGCGATGCCGCCAGTCTCGCGGCGGATAGCATTCTTCCACGACTCGTCGAGAGGTCCAACAACTCTGCACGCACCGAAATCGCTGCGCGCCTTGACCTCCTCGAACTGCAGCGCAAGCGACGCATCTTGGTGAAAGATGCGCTCGCGCGTATTCGCGGAATCGCGGGCAGCGCATCAGCTGAAACACTCGCTCGCTTTGAAGATCTCGCACAAACGATCGCAGCCCTCGAACGGGCAGATCGAGCAGAGCGCGCTGCGCTTGAGGCGCTCGACACGGAAGTCGCTGCGAAGTCTGATGATGCATGGATCGCTCCGGTTTCTTCGGAAGAGACGACGACTGGCTCTTCAAAGCCATCTGCAACAGGAGCAACAACGCCGACCGCGCCCGCCACGAAGAATTCAGGTGGAACAACTGGCGGAAGCAGTACGAATCGTGGCCGCGGCGGACGTGGCTCGCGCAATCCAATCAACGACTGAGACACGCATGCTCGCATCGCTCAAATCAATCCCGATTCTGCGTGGCATTCAATGCATGATGCGTTCATGCGCCGTTGCCACAATCTGCATCACTGCCGCCTGCGATGGCCCGGCGGAAACGCCACGAACAGCGAGCAATGCCTCGACGCAAGAATCGACGCAAGAATCGACGCAAAATTCGTCGCAAGACTCGTCGCAAGTTTCGACCGAGCCTCCGCAGAAGCCCGAGGCGAAGCCCACAACAACGCCTCCAACCATTCCTGCAACAGCAGCCACAACAACTGCGAGTGCCGCGACAACGCCTCCAGCAATGGCCCCCGCTTCATCGCCCCCTGCACCGCCATCCAACTCCTCGGCGGAGAGAGATGTCGGCCCCATTTTCGTTGTCTTCACGAGCAAATCCGGACGCATGAAGTTCGAGTTGTTTCATCAGGAAGCGCCGCGCGCTTGTGCAAACTTTCTCAATCTCATCCGTCGCGGTTACTACCTCGGAAAGCAATGGGACGACTTTTCACCAGTTGTTCGGCAACTTGGTACCGCGGTTGATTTGAAGGACTTGCCTTATC
>JBEIJG010000027.1:0-15261 GCA_040380385.1 Phycisphaeraceae bacterium
GAAGAGGAACGAGCCGATGGGCCGATGCGCCTCGCCAAGACCTGCGCGGCTGCGACGAACCGCTTCGCTCACTGCAGTCACCGCTTCGCGTTGTCCGACCACACGCTTGGCAAGTTCGTCTTCCATGTGGAGCAACTTCTCACGCTCACTCTCGACGAGTTTCGACACGGGAATGCCAGTCCACTTTGCAACGACTTCTGCGATCTGCTCGCTGTCGACTTCCTCTTTCACCATCGCGGTGCCGTCGGCCTGACGCTTGCGGAAACTCTCTTCTGCCGCACGCAAACGCTGCTCAAGATCGCGCAAGTCGCCGTATTGAATACGCGATGCGACCTCGAAATCGCCGCGGCGTTTCGCTTGC
The DNA here is from genome assembly GCA_040380385.1 of Phycisphaeraceae bacterium. Lineage (GTDB taxonomy): Bacteria > Planctomycetota > Phycisphaerae > Phycisphaerales > SM1A02 > QWPT01. Next base: position 362 of record JBEIJG010000027.1, read on the forward strand.
TCGAGTTCGATGTTTTTCCGCTCGATTTCGGCTTGCACACTTTTCACGGCCTCAAGTTCAGATTTCTCGAGTTGCCAGCGCGCGGTCATCGCGCGATCTTTCTCGTTGAGATCGGCGAGATCTTCCTCGATGGCCGCGAGGCGCTTCTTGCTTTCTGCGTCTTTCTCAAGTTTGAGTGCTTCGCGCTCAATCTCGAGTTGCATCACGCGGCGCTTCACTTCATCAAGCTCCGCGGGCATCGAGTCGTTCTCGATACGCAACTTCGATGCAGCTTCATCGAGCAAATCGATCGCCTTGTCGGGCAAGAAACGATCTGCGATGTAGCGTTGTGACAAGGTTGCGGCCGAGACCAGTGCGCCATCTTGAATGCGCACGCCGTGGTGCGTTTCGTAGCGTTCTTTCAAACCGCGCAGAATCGCGATGGTGTCTTCGAGGCTTGGTTCACCGACAAACACTGGTTGGAATCGCCGCTCAAACGCGGGGTCTTTCTCCACGTGCTTGCGATACTCATCGAGCGTCGTCGCGCCGATACAGCGAAGTTCACCGCGTGCGAGCGCAGGCTTCAGCAACTGGCCGGCACCGACAGCGCCTTCACTTTGTCCGGCTCCGACGATCGTGTGCAATTCATCGATGAAGAGAATGATGCGGCCTTCACTCGAGGCGACTTCACGCAACACGGCCTTCAGACGCTCTTCGAATTCGCCGCGATACTTCGCGCCGGCGAGTAACTGACCGACATCGAGCGCGACAATCCTTGCGTCACGCATCGACTCTGGGCAGTCGCCATTCACGATGCGAATCGCAAGGCCTTCCGCGATGGCAGTTTTGCCGACGCCAGGCTCACCGATGAGCACTGGGTTGTTCTTGGTGCGACGCGAGAGAACCTGCATGCAGCGACGAATCTCTTCATCGCGTCCAATCACAGGATCAATCTTGCCTTGTTGCGCTTTTTCAACAAGGTCGATGCCGTACTTCTTGAGCGCTTCGTAGTTCTGTTCCGCGTTCTGATCGGCGACGTTCGTGACGCCCGACGATTTGCGAATTGATTCGACGGTCGCGAGCACGCGCTTCCGATCAACGCCGAGCGTGGAAAGCACTTCCTTCGCATCGCTCTTCACTTCCGCAAGCGCGAGCATCAGGTGCTCGGTCGACGTGTATGCGTCCTTCATCTTCTGCGCTTCGCGCTCCGCAGTGTTGAGTACTTCAACAAGGTCGCGCGACGCATTTCCCGTCGCGGCGCCCTGCACCTTCGGCAGTCGCCGCAGCGCAGCCTCCGCGAGATCGCGGGTGCGCACAGGATCAATCCCTGCCTTCAGCAAGAGTCCAGAGGTCGACGAGGACTTTTCGGCGAGCATCGCCGCGAGCAAGTGCAGGGGCGTAATCTCAGGGTTTCCAGCGGTAGAAGCAGCAGACTGCGCGGCGGAAATCGACTCTTGAGCGAGCGTGGTGAACTTTTCGAATCGCATGGTGTGGTCCGTTTCTCTTCCGTGCCGTGGACGTGCAGAGCACGCACCGAGGCGGGAGGGCACCGCGAAAGCAAATCGCGGGCCAGCGGGAGAGCAATCGAACCCCGCCTTTCGGATGCCGAAGCTGTCGGCGATCCACCGTTCGCTGCCGTTTGGGCAGGCCTCAGAGAAACTGGCCTGGAGTTCAATCTCGCAGCGGCACGCCGTTGCCATCGACAGCGATCGAACCTGTGAGAATCAGGATGCCTTCGATGAGACCCCAAATGCCCGAGAAGATCGAGCCCCAGCCACACGTCAGCACCGTGATCAAGAGTTGCGCGACGGCTTTGCCGGTGTATCCCAAGTAGAAGTTGTGGATGCCGAGTGCGCCAAGCAGGATGCCCAAGACTCCTGCGGCAACTTTGCTTTTCGCGCGCGGATCCATATTCGGCGCGTACGGCAGGGGCGGCGGAGGCAGGGTGGGTGGTGCCCCCGTCACCGCGCCGAATTCAAGCACAGACGTCGCAGGAATCCACGTCGAACCGCCTTCAGGGCAGAGTTGTGCAGCAACGCCCAAGCGACCTTCGCGTCGATGTTGAAGCAATTCTTCGACCGTATACGGTCCGTAGGTTTTGCCGTCACCAACAGAGAGCCAATAGCGGGTGGAGGTGGTCACGCAGGAAGCCTACCACTCGTCCGTGCGGTCTTCACACGTACACCACCGGAAACGACGGCGGTACCACTTCATCGCGTCCATTGATCCACGCGACAAGCCACTCGAACGCGTCGACCAACCGCGGCCCAGGGCGATTGAACATCTGATTTCCATCAACGAGCGCGATTGCGCCCGGGCGAGCTTCAAGAACTGCGGGGAGAAGCGGCCACCAATTTGTTTTGGTGAGCGCGTCGTACTCCTGCCGGACCCGGGCGAGGTCGAAGCCGCAGGGACACACGACCACACGCTCAGGTGCCGATTCGAGGATTTCTTCCGGCGAAACGCGCCGCGACTTCACGCCGGCCACGTTCAGCGAATGTCGCGCGCCCGCTGCTTCGATGAGTGCGGGTGTCCAGTGTCCACCACAGAACGGTGGATCAGTCCATTCGAGAAAGAGCACTTCCGGTCCGGGGATGTATGGGTTCACGTAGTCGACCGCGCTCCAATAGCGTGCACGCAGTGCAACCATCGCATTTTCTGCGCGTTGCGCGAGGCCACATGCTTCGCCGACGCGCAAGAGATCGTCGAACACATCAAAGATGCTCTTCGGATCGAGGTTCACGACGACTGGGCGCTTCGGCAGTTTCGCTGCAATGCGTTCAACCGTACGTAGATCAATCGAACACACATCGCAGAGACTCTGCGTGAGGATCACGTCGGGCGCGAGCTCCGCCAAGAGCTGCTCATCGAGTTCGTACAGGCTTGTTCCAGTCCCTGTACCTGCGGCAAGCGCCGCGCTCACTTCAGCATCGATGTCTGCAGAAGCACCGCCGTGCGTGCGCGCCTTGGTGAGAATCGGCACCGCATCGAGGCCCGCAGGAAAATCACACTCATGACTTCGGCCAACGAATGTGCGTGCGAGCGTTTCCGCATCGACAACACTCGCGAGTAGTTCCGTCGCAGAAGGAAGAAGGCTGACAACGCGCATGGCGAGCAGCGTAGCGGCGCTGCATAAACCGCACAGAGCGCACAGTTCGTCGTGTGGAGTTCCTTCGCGCCCGCACAGGCTGCAGGAGCGCTACGGCCCCACCCACGAAACACAGTTGCGCGCTCAAGTCGCTTGGAATCTTCGCAACGCAATGCACTCTTCCAGTGTCAAGCGCACGCCCGCCACACGGAGCACGGTCGCTCCCGCGGACGCCGAAGCGCGGACATCGAAAGGACATCTTGAAACATGCATCGCCACACTGCCATCGCTAGCGTTCTTGCTTCGCTCACCGTCGCGTCGCTCTCGAGTGCCGCCATCGTCGTCAACGTCGGAACTGTGCGTCAGATTTCGCCGCGTCCGATGATCGAGTACACCGGTGCCTTCGCTTCCGCGGTCTCGAGTTCGCTTGATCCTTCCGCGACACGCACCGTGACGCGTTTCGACCTCAACGCCATCGTGATGAGCCTCGGTGGCGACCTCGCGCTCACTGAAGTGCGCGTCTACGACGCAGGCGGCAACAGCTACAGCAACTGGAGCCCTGGCGCCGACATCGACATGATGCGCATCGCCGGTGCGATTCCTACGGGCAACGTGCAGTTCTCGTACAGCGGCGGTGTGTCGGAGCACGCCGCCGAATCGTCCGACACGATTCGCAACCGCACCTACACCTGCGACGCTGTGAGCGGTGACCAGCACTTCAACAGCCAACACTTCGTTTCGCTCGGAGCAAACGGCCGCGCGATCATGCAGTTCAGCGGCTTCCTCCACAACCCCGGCACAACCGGTGGCTCGGGCTCGGGCTCTGGATCGGGCTCTGGTTCCGGTACCGGTGAAGGCAGCGGCACGGGTATGGGCCAATGGGGCGGCGGCCAGCAGAATGAAGGCCAAAGCGGCGGAACCGACCCAACCTACGGTGGTCTTCTGATCTCGCAAGGAATCGCCCTCGAAGTCAGCGAAGCCGGCCTCGGTGAGAAGTGGGGTGTTGAACTCGTCTTCGAAACTGCTGCAGTTCCAGCCCCAGGCGCCATTGCGCTGATCGCGCTCGCAGGCTTTGTCGCACGCCGTCGCCGCTGAGACCGCGAAGCGCGCGTCCGCGAACTCTCTTGAAGTCGCCAGTTTCTGCGCGTTTGCAACGCGAAACGCGCCATCAAGACACGCTGTGTAGAAATGAATTCCTCTTTCGGGGGGAACGATCGATGCATGTGGCCTTGCGCGCCGGAAACGGCGCGCGCGGCTTTTAAAATCTCGCCGTGCCGACCAACGCCTACATCGCCCGGAGTGCCGACGGACGACGCGTCAAAGGACGCGGCGACGCGGCGAACGAATCAGCGATGTTCGGCGATCTCGCTGCACGCGGACTCTCGCCGATCGAGATATCACCCGCTGCCGCGCCGCGCCGCGGAAAGCGCGTCGGCGTGCGCGCGCTGGCGGCGAGCTACCGACAACTCTCTGAACTTTTGCGCTCGGGGGTACCGCTCCTTCGCGCATTGCGCCTTCTTGCGCGATCGAAGTCGAGCCCAGCGCTCGCAGCATCGTGGGGCGCAGTCGCTGACGGCATCGCATCGGGCGATCGACTGGCGGACGCCATGTCGCGCGATGAACGCGTGTTTGCTGCAGTGCACGTCGCGATGGTTCGCGCGGGCGAACGCGGGGCGTTTCTCGAAAATGTGCTTGCGCGACTCGCAACGCTTCTCGAACAACAAGCAGATCTTCGCGGGCGTGTCCTCGGCAATCTGCTCTATCCCGTCGTACTCCTCCTTGTTGGAGCGGGCGTGGTCATTGCGTCACTTGTCTTCTTTGTGCCGAAATTCGAGGAGTATTTCTCGAAGATGCCAGAGCTGCCGCTGCCAACGCGGCTGCTTCTTGGCATGAGTGCATTTGTCACAGGAAGCCCGTGGCTTGCGGCCATTGCGATGTGCGCGCTCCTCGTGATCGCATGGTTTGTATTTCGATCGAGCTCGGTGCGTCTTGCGCTTCTTGCACGCGCGATGCGGCTGCCGTTCATCGGAACGTTACTCTCGTCGATTGCCGTCGCGCGGTTCGCGCGCATGCTCGGCACGCTTCTCGAGAACGGCATTCCGATGCTCTCTGCACTTGAGATTGCGCGGGAAAGCGCGGGAAACCCCATTCTTGCGACAGCGATCGAGCGTGCCGCAGAATCGGTACGACACGGCGAACCACTCGCGGAACCACTTGCTGCAAGCGGATTCTTCAGCGAGGACGTCATTGAAATGATTTCTGTTGGCGAAAGTGCCAACAATTTGCCATCGGTTCTTGTGCGACTTGCAGACACGCTTGAGTCGCGCATCGATCGCATGCTCGCAACGCTCTTGAAGTTGATGGAGCCCGCGATGCTGCTTCTCATCGCGTGTGTGGTGATGTTCATCTTTGTCGCACTGGTGGTGCCGATGATGCGGATGTCGTCACAACTCTGACTTGTTGCGGTGCGCGCCGGCCGCTGCTCTTCAGAAGTTGCGTTGATGAACGCATCGATCGTTGGCGCAATGTGACCGATAAAGCCCCGCGCGCCTTCCGTGGAATTTCTCTTCCGATCGTCCGATCTCGCCGCGAGGGGAGAGTGGAGCGGTAAACTCGCCTCCCCGATCCCAATCTGGAGACGTCCATGTCGAAATCCCTGTCGAATTCCGTGTCACGCCGTCGTGCCGTCCGCCGCTCAGGTTTCACCATCCTTGAGCTCTTGATCGTGATCGGCATCCTTCTTGCGATTGGCAGCCTCGTGCTCGTGAATGTGCTCGGCGCGAGTGAGAAGGCCGACGTGCAACTCACGCGCGTCCAGTTGAAGACCTTCGAAGATGCGCTCGATCGATTCCGCGTGGAAATGAAGCGTTTCCCGACAGAGGAAGAAGGCCTTGCCGTGCTCTGGTCGAAGGAAGCGATCGCCAACGACGAAGACAAGGCGAAGTACGGCGAGCCGTATCTCAAGGAACCGAAGCCCAAGGACACGTGGGGCAGCGAGTGGATCTTCCGCGCGCCGAGCACCATCATCGAAGGTCAGAACTACGACATCATCTCGATCGGACCGGACAAGCAAGAAGGCACCGAGGATGACATCACGAATCACGATGGACGTCGCGAGCAAGGCGACGGCGAATTCAGTGATTTCGGCGGCGGATCGTCAGGTGGTTCATCGGGCGCTGCGTCGGGCGGTTGAAGCTCGCACGGGTCACCTGCAGTTCTCTAGACAGGCGACAGAGCGAGTTTGTGCTGGGTTTCATGCTTGCGCTTCAAACGTAGGTTGCATATTGGGTTGCATGTTGGGTTGCATGTTGGGCTTCATGCCGAGTCTTTCGTCTTCAACTTCACTGCGTCGCCGCGGACTTTCCATTGTGGAGATCCTTGTAGCGATCGGCATTGTGGTTGCAATCTCGGCGGTCGCTGTCCCATGGACGCTCGGCTGGCTCGGAAGTCGCGAACTCGACGATGCGGGTGATCGCATCGCGATGCAGATGTTGATGGCGCGTGCAGCCGCGCGCGAAGAAGGTCGTGCGGTCGAGGTCGTTGCTTCGGATACTGACGGTCAACGGAGTATTGAAGCGCGTTGGATTGATCTCTCTGCGATCGATGAAGGTGAAGGCGTTTCGCGCGGCGATTTCCTCACGAAGGACGGTTTTCCGCAATCTTCGATCGACGCGGAATGGGCTTCGTTCTCGTTGCCGAATGGCATGTCGCTCGCGGTAGATGCTGTGAACGACGATGCATCTGCTGACGCATCATCAGAGGATGGTGCGAATGAAGATACGGAAGGCTCGTTCGTTGGCCAAACCCTCGCACTGTTTCTTCCCGACGGAACGGTGCTGACGGCGCCGATCTTCATGTTGCGAACGGATGCGGGTATCGCTCGCTCCATGCGTGTAGATCGCGCTACAGGACGCGCACGCGTCGTCGAAGAATCGAAGCGCCCAGCGAATGAACTCGAAGAGTTTGTTCGTCCCGAGTTTGACCTTCCAGAGAGTGGCATGTCGGAGGACTCGTCCGACGCGCGTGACTCATATCCACGTGGAAAGTCTGTGGGAGCGCGCGAGAGTTCGGGGGCGGCGCGTTCGCGCTGACCGCGATGCGCGAGGCGAACGCTTCAGCGATGTTGCGCTCGGAAACCTCGATGGTTGTGCGGCGACGAACAGATGCACGCGTACTGAGACGTACATGCGTACGTGAACTTCACGGCGGCATTTTGCTTGAACTTCTCCTCGCGATTGCGCTCTTTGTCGGTGGCGCGGTACTCGTCCTCGGCGCAATGCGAAGCGCGGTCGATGGAGCTCGGCGTGCCGATCTTCGCGCACGTGCGATGGATCTTGCGCAGTCACGCATCGCCGAACTCGATGCTGGATTGATCGCGGTCGGCGACCTTGATGGTGGTGATCTAGCGGGTGATGATCTTGGGGGGAGCGATGGCGCGACAGCCAGAGGTTCAGATTCGGACCTCGCAGTTTCGCTTGAATTGCTACCACTCGGCACGGGTGAACGCGTCGTGCTTGCGCGTGCCACGGTGCGCGCGCGCGACGGTGGCGATGATGGAAATGGAACAATCATCACGACCGTCGATCGCGTTGTCGCGGGCGATGAAAGCGAATCAGAACGGGGCTCGCGATGACGTCCATCGCGCAGGCTTCGTCGATTTCACGGAAGCGCGGATTTACGCTGCTCGAAGTGATGGTTGGACTTGCCATCATCGCGGCACTCGTTGGCGCTCTCTCTGGTTTTCTCGTGCAACTGAGCGATGCACGCGCGCGACTCACAACGACTGTTGAGCGCGTTGAATGCGCGGATGCCGTGTTCTCACTCGTCGATCGCGCGCTTGCGACCGCTGTTGTGACCGATCCGCAATTCGGTGCAGGTGTTGGTGGAAACGAGTCCACGCTCCGCATTGTGCGGAGTGGTGTTGGTCTTGGTGAAGGCGATGCGCCACTCTTCGCAGATCGTGAGCGATGTGAAGTGCGCATGCTCGACGGCGCGGGACGCATCGAAGTTGCGCGTGGCGAACGACGCGACATCATTGATGTTCCGGTGCGCGCGCTGCGGATTCGCTACCTCAGCGAACGAGGTTGGCGCGATGCGTTCGACAGCAGCGAAGATGGCGTGTTTCCCGTCGGAATCGAAGTCTCGATTTGGTTTGGTGAAGAGACGCCTCCGAGCCGTGAGGTGTCGAGCGATGAAGCGCTTGATGTCACCAAGACTCTGGCATCGGACGCACTCAAAGGCGCTCCAGATCGGCGGCGGTTTTTCCGCATCGCGGGAGCGCCGCGCGTGGATCCGCTCGCGCGCCGCACGATCACGGGTGATGAAGAGTCGCGTGCGCAGCCGAAGCGCGAGAGTTCGTCGAACGCCGATACGGGCTCGCGCGACGATGTGGATACCGATGATGTTTTCGAGGGGGCTGCGCCGTGAGCGTGTTGGACGCCTCCTCTTCACGCTTCGATGTTTCCGCGGAAAAACAGCGGGGTTTTGTGCTCGTCGCAGTTCTCGTTGTTCTCGCAGCGGCGATTCTCATTGCAACAGGCAGCATCTTCTCGGCACGCTCTGCAACGGCGGCGTCGCGCGCGTCGATCGCCGAAGAACGCTTGCGCAATGCAGCATTGGATGGTGTCGCCGTCGCAGTCGATGCGCTCGCAGGTGATCGCGCGCGCATCCTCGCGGGTGGCACGCCTGAGCTTGAGGCGAAGTTGCTGGAGCGTATCGATGGCGAAGAACGCATCGACGTTCAACTCGTGGCGATGCCGCTTGGCGGATTCGCGGAGCCGGAGGGTGCGAAGTTCCCACTCGCGCGCATGGATGCAGCGATGTCAGGTGCTCTCTCTGAGGGCTTGGGTGCGTCGTCCGGATCAGACGAACTCCGAGAAGCGGTCTTCAAGGCACTCGCCGGTCACCGTGATGCAACAAGCGTGGAAGGTGTACTCGCGCAACTTCCAGAGTCAGATCGCGTTCGCGCGTTGAAGGTCCTGCTTGGCTCGCTACGGAGAGCGAGTGGGAGTGACGAATCCGCAGAGAGTGATCGTGCGTCAGCGGACGAGGAACTTCCGGTGGTTTCGCTTGTGAGTGCACATGCGTGCGAGTTGCTGGTCGATGGACGTGGTGCAAGCCGACTTGACCTCGTCGCTGCAACGGGTTCAGAAGGTGCTGAACGCGAGGGGCAAACGACGTCGGTGGACGAGGATCGCCGCAGCGACGCTGCACTTGAGGCCTTCGATGAAGCGGAACTGAAAGCGATTGAAGAAGTCGTACGTAAGATCGGCGCGGAGCCCGATGACAGCGCGCTTGCAGAGGCGTGTCTTGCGCGTGGAGTTTCGCTCGCGCGACGCGAAGAGATTCTCGCGACCACGACGTTGCATGCCGGCGCGTTCGCACCCGCTCGGCTTGATCTCCTTCGTGCACCACGCCCGGTGCTCGAGGCGTTCGCGCGATTTGAGAAGTTGCCCGATGGGTTCGCAGAGCGTGTCGAAAGTGTGCGTGAATCGCTCGATGCTGCGGAGCGCACGAGTACAGCGTGGCTTGTCGAACGGCGCGTCCTCTCGGCGGAGGAGCACGCACGCATTGCGGGACGTGTGACTACGCGTTCGACCGCGTGGCGATTCCGTGTTGTGGCACAGCTTGAAGTTGCGGCGGGCGACGCCGGTGCAACGGAGAGGTTGACGACGTTTGACGAGCGCACCGCCGCGGCGAGTTCGCGCGGAGGCGCGACAGCGGCGTTCGACGCCATTGTCGAAGTGGGAGGTCCATCGCCGCGCATCGTGTATCTCCGCGAAGTTTCGATGCTTGATACGGCGCGCGCACTTGGGATCGCGTCGCTTGATCGCGCCACCGAGGGTTCAAGTCGAGAACGTGACACGCGCGATGACGATTCCGATGATGCTGACCCATCGGTCTCTGTGGCGCAGCCTGAGGCCTCTGATGTCGCAGAAACTTCGCGTGACGTATTCCCTTCGGCGAATGAACCTGCGAAACTCACCGAACCTTCGGTATCGCCATCGCGACCGCAACGTGGCAAAAGTGACCCGTTCGGCCGCGACGTCGGAAGTACTGGGAGGTCGAGATGAAGTCGTCGCATCTCATGCGAGTTCCTCCAGTGATCGCACAACTTCAGCCCGCATGCTCATCTGATTCCTGCGCACGTGACAGCGCACTCTGAAAGACCATGGATCGCTCACGCGAAAATCTGCCTGAAATGGCTTCAAACAGCGACCTTTCCTCATCGAGCTCTCCGGATGCACTTCGCGTGCAGGCGGGTAACGTTGGCATGCGCGGAGCCAAATCAACCTCGCGCAAAGAGATGCGCACGTGCGCGGTCGAGCTATCGAACGATCGTGTGCGAACGATGGAAGTTCGTCGAAACAGCGGTCAACTCGAAGTTGTGACGATTTCGGAGCGTGATCCGAATGATGTCGTCGCTGCAGAGTCGAACCCAGCAATTCTCGTGATTGCACGTGAGATCGCGGTTGTGACGACGACCGATCTCGCGACCGACGACGAAGCAGAACTCCGAAGCATGGCGCGACTCGCGCTCGCGCGTGAGACTGCGACGGAAGGCGTTGAAACACTCGGGGACTTTCAGATCGAATCGCGCAACGCTGACGGCGCACGCGCGATTTTGGCAGCGGTTCCCGCAGCGACCGTCGCGTCCATGCGCGAAAGCGTTGGGATTCCTGTCAAGCGTGCAACGGTGCGTGCACTCGGCACACTCGCGCTTCTTCGAGCGGCACCGGAACTCCGCCGTGGACTCGTGCTCGTGGTTGATGCGACCGCCGCATCGATCGAACTCGTCGCGGCACGCGACGGCATGCTCCTCGCATCGCGCGGGCTTTCCATTCCTTCGGAAGAAAGTGGCCCGCTTGCTGCGCGCGACGAGGTTTTGCCGGCCGTCCGCATGCTTTTAGGGTCGTTGCGATCCGCCGAGCCAAGCGCTGCTGTTTCACTTTCGCGTGTGGTTGTCCTGGGCTCGCAGGCTGTGTTCGAAGCGATTTCCGCTGAGTTGGCGCGCGTGACCGGTGCACCGGTCGCACGGCTTGAGTCTCATCCGTCGATCACGCTTTCAGCGCTCGACGCTTCGACACGTGAAGCGTTTCTCGCGTCGTGTTGGCCGCTTGCGGGCGCACTGCTCGAAGATGAAGCAGCACTGCGATGTGATGGCTCTGCGATCGATTTCTTGGTGCCGACTGGTTTGATTGATGTTGCGGCTCGCACGCGGCAGCGTGTACTCCTCGTTGCAGGCGTTGTCGTTGTTGCGGCGCTCGCGGGTTGGACGCTCGGCGCGCGCGAATGGCGTGCACTCGAAGCACGTCGTGACGATCTTGAATCAAAGGCACGCAATGCGCTTCCTGAACTACGCCGCGACAAGCGCGATGAACTTCGATTGAAGCACGTTGATGCCCGAGAGAAACTTGCTCCGGATTGGCTTGCACACCTCGATATTCTTCGGCGTTTTGCGCCAGATCCGAATGCAGTCGTACTTGACGGCATGACGGCGCAGTTCTCTGGAAGCGAAATCGAGTACGGAAAGAACGGGACCTTTGACGCGACGCCGGAGTTGCGTTTCGTCGTCGATGGCGAAGCGAAGGATCGTGGCGTCGCCGACGCGCTGCGCGATGCGCTGGTCCGTGAAAAGGGTTACACGCTTGGTTCGACCGGTGCGGATGCGCGCGGCGGTCGCCGTTTGCCCGCGCCCTTCGCGTACACGTTGCGTACGTCGGAACTCGTGCCTGCTGCCGCGAAAGCTTCGTCTGCGTCGTCGAATGCCAACGGTTCATCGGAATCAGGTTCGAGTGGAGCGAGTGGCGGAACGACCTCGACGCAACCGAACCAAGGTTCGAGCACGGAGGTGAAGCCATGAAGCCTTCGAGCATGAAGCCTTCGAGTATGAACCCTTCGAACTCGAAATCTGCGAGCTCCGGTCCGTCGACGCAGGCCTCGGGCGCCACGGGGGCTACGGGGGCTACGGGGGCTACGGGCGCCACGGGGGCCACGGCTTCAAGTTCGCCCGCCTCAGGCCTTTCGCGTACGACTCGACATCGCTCCTCACTCAGCGCAATGCTCGCTCGGCGCGCAATCTGGATCATCGCGGTCCTGTGCGCGGTCGCGGCGCTCGCTGTCGGTTACGTTGTCGGCACGCGAGGCTTGTCGAACGAACGCGCGGAGGCTGAGTCACAGATCGAAACCTACGTCGGCGTCCTCACGCAAGCCCGCAAGGTGCGCGACGGTCGGGCAGCACTCGAACGTCGAACCCAAGCCGTTGCCAATCGCACACTTGGACCATCGCTTGAGATGGTCGACAGCGAAGTGCGCCGCCGACTGAATCGGGTCTGCGAGGAACTCGGCTTCACCGAGTTCTCGGTCACCACGGGCCGTTCGCTTTTGAAGCCGACGCCTGCGAAGCGCGAGTTTCGACGCCCCGAGGAGCGAGCGCTTCGCGACGAGGCCGACTTCGTGGAAGTTGAGGGTTCGGTCGTCGCGAGCGGTCGCGCGAGCCAGATCTATCCGCTGATCTACCGCATCCAAGCTGAGCCCTGGACCAAACGTATCGAGTCCATTCGACTTGACCCTTCCGCCGATGGTGCGGCGCTCCGCATGACGCTGAAGTTGACGACGATCTTCCTGCCGGGGAAGTCGGCCAATGCGCCGCTAGTCTCGGACCCACAAGCACTTGCGGCGGCAGAGCGATACCGAGCGCTCTTTGAATCGAACCCATTCCGTATCCCTCCTCCGCCCGCGCCGGCAGCGCCAGAAACAGTCGTCTCGACTTCAACCCAGTCACCGACAACCTCGAATCCAGCCGCCCAAAACGGCGCACTTCCGGTGCCCGCCCCGGCGAGCGGGTTCCCTTATGGCGAGTGGCTCTTGACGGGCATCGTCGAAGGGCCTTCTGGACCCGAGGTTTGGTTACGTCATCTTCCGACAGGATCTCAACTTACGTTGCAACCCGGAAGCGCGATCGGCGAGCTCATTTTCCGCCGTGTCGAGTACGATTTCGGAGTCTTCGAACTGCTCGGCGGAACCTGCCGCGTGCAAGTCGGAAGCAACCTCACCCAGCGGTCGGCGACCGCGGGGTAACTCAACTCAATTCTCGTGCTCGCGACTCGGCGGGTCCGGGTGGTATGGCGTCTGCCGAAGGAACGACTGCATGAAGAAGCGAAGCCCACGCAACGCTGGAGCGATGGCACCCGCCATGGTGGCTGCGGCACTCGCCGCCCCGATGACGGCCGCGCAAGATGCAGCAGTCCAGTCGGCCTCCCCACAGGCCTCCCCGCAGGCCGGCGCGCCCGCGACTGCGGCAACCGCGGCGCCCGAACAAGTTGTCGCTGGAACGCAGGCATCGGGCACGCGGCTTCGCTTCAACTTCAAGGGACAGACCTACGACCAGATCCTCGACTACTTCAGCCGCACGACGGGTTACCCGATCGTGCGTGAGACGGAAGTACCGAAGGGCACCGTCGACTACATCTATCCGAAGGACTACACGCTCGACGAAGCGATTCAGACGCTGAACGTTCTTCTCCAAACGCAGAACTGCATGTTGCGCGTGGAAGGAGGACGCATGTTCCTCCAGAAGCTCGACGACATGAAGCGCGAGAACGTGCCGACCTTCATCGGCACGGTGCCGTCGCAGGTCACCGATGACACGATCGTGACGGTCGTCATGCCGCTATTGAATGCGCAGGCAAAGCCAGTCGCCGAGCAACTCAAGAACCTCGTCGCGACCTACGGCTCTGTCACGGCGCTCGAGCAGCAGAACAGCATTTTGCTCGTCGAAACAGCGGCGCAAGTTCGTCGCTTGCAGCGCATCATCGATGAGATCGATCGCAAAGACGTCGAGAATCTCATCGAGTTCATTCCGATTCGACACGCGCGCGCGGCGGATCTTCTCAAGAGTTTGCAAGCGTTGATGGGTGAACGCGTCGTCGAGTACGTCGTCAATCCCGCCGACGGAAAGCGCACGAAGATCGAGGAAAATCGCGTCGCGGGCCTTGTCGTTGCCGCCGACGATCGCACGAACGCCATCGTGGCGCGCGGCTCGCGCGCGAAGATCGATCAACTGAAGCAAACGATTGATCTCCTCGATGTGCCAGTCGCGAGCGGCGCAGAGCCAACCGCTGCGGGCGGCCGCGGCATGAAGACCTTCTCGGTGTCGAAGGTGAAGGCGCCGGTTGCAAAAGAGCGACTTGAGCAGCTTTTTGCCGCGTATCCCGCAGAGAAGAAGCCGACGGTGGTCGCGCTTCCTGAAGCGGAGCGTGTCACGATCGTCGGTGACCTTGGTTCGATTGATGACGCGGAACGCTTCATCGCCGAGATGGAAGGATTTGATCCATCGCGACAACCTGCGAAGCCTTCGGCCACGGTGCGTGATCGTTTGCGTGGTGACCGCGCCGTTGCCGCACTTGAACTCGAAAGCGCGTCGCCCGAAGCGATTCTCGCGGCCGCGAAGAGTTTGCTTTCGAAGCGACAGCAAGATGAGATTTCGCTCGTGGCCGGCCCTGACGGCCGCACGATTCTCGTCGCGGGCGATTCCACCGACATCGCAGGCATTCGCGCGATTGTCGAAACGCTTGATCGCCCGGCGAACGTCGAACGTCAGGTTCGTTTGATGCGCGTTGCGAGTAAGGACGCCGAGCAATCGGTGACCCGCGCGCGCGAACTCTACGAACAGCAAACACCCGCAGCCGACGCTGCACGCAGTTTGCGCATCGAACTCGACGCCGCGAGCCGCGAACTTGTCCTGATCGGAAGCGCGCAATCGATCGCACGTTTCACGGAGTTGCTGAACCAAGTCGACGGCATGCGTGCGGTCGAGCGTGAGACGCGGCAA
>JBEIJG010000028.1:0-15049 GCA_040380385.1 Phycisphaeraceae bacterium
GACGGACGACCCGGAATTCCAAGACCCGTGTGCAAGAAGTAGTTCGCGTTGGTGTGCTCGCTGAACGTACTTGTCATCGAGCGTACGACGCACAATTCATCGGCCATCTTCGCGACGTTCGGAAAGAGGTCGGAGACTGGACGTCCCGACTCGCCGTACTGCCGAAACTTCCATGGCGATGCAAGCGTGTGACCGTTGTTGTTGAACTGTGTAGGCGCCGTTTTCATCGGAAACGGCTTGCCGTTGTACTCCGCAAGTTTCGGCTTCGGATCGAACGTGTCGACTTGCGATGGACCGCCGTCCATGTAGAGAAAGATCACACTGCGCGCGCGCGAACGAACATGGCCCGCCGACAACGCACGCGCGTCAAGCAACCGCTGCGCATCATCGGCGCTGGCATTGCGCGCAAAAAGACCGGCAAACGCCAGCATTCCAAAGCCACCACCCAACGTGCGCAGCATGTCGCGGCGTGTTGGACCTGTCGCATGAAATCGTCCGCAGTGATGTTGTGGAGCAGAATGCATCGCAGGTGACTCATCAAAGACAGGTAGCTCAACACGCGAAATCCGCGTGCTGCAGAGAAAAATCATCGAAGGAAGACGAACTCCTTCGTCGAGAAGAGCGCGTGTGCGAGTGCGCCAAATGCTTCCGCATCACGGCGTGACGCGTCGGCCGTTGCAGTACGCTCGGCTGCGAGGAAAGCGCGCGCCGTTGCACGCTCTTCTTCGCGCGGAAGACGTGCGAATGCCGCGAGCCACATCGATTCGATTCGCGCGTCGTCGGTACGCGCTGCATCCTGCGCAAGTCGTTCGCCCCAAACGCGCGCAAACTCTCGCACCATGTCGTTGTTGAGAAGTGCAAGCGCTTGCGCTGGAACATTCGACGTATGCCGCTTTCCACACGTCGTCGCCGGCGGTGGTTGATCAAACGCCTGCAAGAACGGATCGAGAAAGTTGCGATTGATCGAGATGTAGACGCTTCGACGGCCGCTTCCATCAATCGGCCCCGAAACGCCCGGACGGCCGCGCCCCTGCATGTGTTCCGTGAGATGCACGGGAACACTCGGGCCTCCGACCGTTGCGTCGAGTCGACCAGAGGCAACAAGCATCGCATCACGAATCGCCTCTGCATCGAGCCGCCGCACCGCAACAGGCGCCCACGCTGCAGGCGGAAGTTCCTCATCACAAGGCATCGCGCGATAGGCGCGGGAGAGCACGATTTCTCGAATAAATGGCTTCAATCGGCCATCGCGCGCGAGTTTCAATGCGAGGTGATCGAGCAATTCGATCGACCATGGCGACGCGCCGAGCTGCCCAAAATCGTCGGGCGTTTCTACGATGCCGCGCCCGAAGAGCTTGAGCCACACGCGATTCGCCATCGTGCGCCAAAGAAACGGCTGCTCTGGATCGACAATCGTCTCCGCCACCGCCATACGTCCGCTGCCCTCGATCACGCTTGTTGATGAAAGAAACGAGAGCTGCGCACGCGCCGCACTTTCACCGTAGTTTCTTGGGACGCCGCGCACATGGAGCGGCTCGTCGAACGATCCTGAGTCCTCCGCGACAATCGCGCGGATGTGATCCTGCGTGCCGACGAGTTGATCGCGCGCATCGCGTGCACGTTTCGCATGCGCGACCACAGCGTCATCAAAGATTGCGCCTTCATCGCGCGCTTCAGCGATTTCATCTTCATCGAGCGCTGCGAAATCTGGTGGCGTTGCCGCATCACTCAACGCGATCGCATCGACTTCGATCCAACCCGTTCCTTCGTCGATCAACTCAAGAAACGCACGTTCGCCCATGAAACGTGTCACATCCCACGTTTCGACACGCCATGCGATTTCGCGCGGATCGCGCGCCGCGTCTTCCGGCGAGAGTTCTCCGATGTGCCGACGCATACCTTCGAAAAGAAGGCCATTGCGATCATCGAGCCAATAGTTGTTGATATGCAGCCGCATCCACACGCCGCCGCCACGCATGCGAACGTGGACGAACTTTTTGTCGAGTGAAAATGCAGGCGAACGCGCACTTCCAACAAGTCGCGCATCGATGCGCGCGCTATCGATGGAACCACGTTCGGCAAGTCGAAGAGTGTCTTCGCGGGTCAGCGCAAGGGCCAAGCCTGAACCCACGAAGGCAGGCCCAGAAACTGCCCAACGTCCATCCGCAGCGCGACCAATGCCGCGTGCATGATCGACCACGACCGCAACGTCTGCTGGCTGCGCGTCGCGCAGGGTGCGGTCCACAGGTTGGTCCGTGAGTTTCGCTGCCTGCGCCGCCTCTTCGAGCGCGCGACATGCAGCGTCGGCAAGGATGTTTGTTTGCGGGTTGACCGGAAGAAACGTCTCGACGCGACGCGTGTTCCGCGCGACACCGGCGAGTGCGAAGAAGTCGCTCGCAGGAACCGGATCAAACTTGTGATCATGACAACGCGCACACGCGATCGAGAGCGAGAAGAATGAACGCCCCGCAACGTCGATGGATCCAGCGATGCGATCAGCTTCATCGACGCGCACGTCGACTGGCGCATGCGTGGCAGGACCAAGGAACCACCAAAGCGTCGCGATCGGCGCGACGTTCGGCAACCCAAGCCCTGCGCGCGGCTCCAGCATGTCACCGGCGATTTGTTCGGCCACGAAACGACCAAGCGGGACATCCGCATTGAGCGCTTCGATCACGTAATCGCGATAGCGCCACGCGTGCGGAATCTCGTAGTCAAACTCATGCGCGAGCGTCTCGGCGTAACGCGCGAGATCGAGCCAATGCCGACCCCATCGCTCGCCGAACGCAGGGCTCGCAATTTTCGAATCGACAAATGCTGCGAACTGTGCTCCGCTTGGATCCGCGAGAAACGCGCGCAACTCTTCCTCGGTTGGCGGAAGACCGACCAGATCGAAACTCGCGCGACGAAGGAGATTCGTGGGAGAAGCGTCTTCGGTCGGGGCGGCCAGCCCTGCGCGCTCACGGGCCGCGAGGACAAATCGATCGATGTCGGAATGCGCCCACGATTCCCCGGCGACCGCGGGAATCGCCGCGGCCGCGAGCGGACGAAAGGCCCACGGCGCGGTGTACTCCGCGCCCGACGAGATCCACGCACGAAGCAGTGCGACCTCACTCGCAGTCAGTGCATCGTGACCTTCTGGCGGCATCCGATCATCGATCTCCGTCGAGGAAACGCGCACAAGAAGTGTGCTTGTTTCTGGCGAGCCCGGGTCAATGGCGCGCACGCCGTTTTCGAGTGCCGCCGTCGCGCCATCGAAGGTGTCGAGCCGAAGCCCCGCTTTGCGCGACTCCGCATCAGGCCCGTGACACGCGAAACACTTCGCGGCGAGAATCGGTCGAACGTCGCGGTCGAAGTCCGGCAACGCGTGCGGCGTGGGGGCCGCAGCGGCTGGGTCCGCGGTCAGCGCAGAGACACGCGACGCGGCACTCGGCGCATTCTCCAAACCACGCGCACGAGCCGCCGCCACTGCAAGACCGTTACTGATGATTGCACCAACGATCGACGCAGTCACCGCAAACAGAGCAACTGCGCGGGATCGCGCAGGCTTTTGCGTTGCATTCGTCTTCGGCAGAGGACCGCGGAGCGACATGCGTTCAGTATGGCCGCAATTCCCGAGACGAGGAAGTGCGGACTCTGCTGTTCACCGAGTTTCAGGACTCGTTTTGCACAGATTTGGGACCCCGAAGCCCTGATTTGCGCGCTGATCTACGCCCTGATCTACGCGTTGATCTGCGCGGTGCTCCGCATGTTGTTTCATGCCCCGCTTCATGCACTGTGCTCACGTACCGTTCCGCGTACGCGGGATTCGATGCACCGATGCTGAGTGCAGACAGTCGGCTCGTCACGCAAGCGCTTCGGCGAGAAGCGCACGCATCGCACCGAACGCGCGATTCGCGATCACCTCGCGATAGAAGAGCCCATTCGCGTGGTCGTGCGCGTGCGGATTCGTGAACGCGTGACCCGTGGCGCCGTACGCCACGACCTGCCAGTCCGCGTGTGCGCGCGTCATCTCGTCGGCGAATCCGACCATCGCGTCGGGCTTCGCCATCGGGTCGTCGTAGCCGTGCAGCGCAAGCACCTTCGCCTCAATCGCATCTTGCGCACCGAGATTCGGTGGCATGAAGAGGCCGTGAAACCCAATCGCCGCCCGAAGGCCGGGCGCGTTCGCACGCGCGAGATCAAACGCGCAAAGGCCTCCAAAGCAGAACCCGATCACACCGACGCGCTCCGCATCCACGCCAGGGAGTGCTCGCGCGGCAGTGACCGCCGCCAGCAACCGACGTCGCAACGCGGCGCGATCTTGGATCCACGGCGTCATCAAAGCCGAGTTCTCCTCCGGACTCGACCCAAGGCGACCATCACCGTAGACATCAAGCGCAAATCCGACGTAGCCGAGATCCGCGAGCATGTGCGCCTTCTCGCGCGCGAACTCACATTGCCCCTGCCACGCGTGCGCGACAAGCACAACCGGACGCGGCCCCTTCCATTCGCTTGAAGGCGCTGCGATGTAGCCACGGAGGGTTTGCGCTCCATCGGTGAAGTCGTGACGGCCAGAGTGCAACGGGGTTGAGGAATTCGCCATGTCGCGAGTGTTACCAAAAATCTCTGCAGATTTTTTGTGCTTGGAAATGGTGCCATACTTTGCGAGTCGCCGCATTCGTCGAGGTAGGTTCGCCGCAGCTCACGTTTGAGCACGTCACACGCAACGTGTGACGAACGGAATGCACACATTGGAATTGATCGGATTGGAGGAGAAGATGCTGGCGACAGTTCGCGTTCCTACGGAACGTTGTTGGAGTCGGGCGCGAGGGAAAGCGAGCGCGTGGAGCGGCCGCGGATGCTGTGGTTCGCGCGTACCGGAAAGCGATCGGTCGCATGATCGCTCGCATGATCGCTCGCATGATCGCTTGTGGACACCATCCGTCCGTCCTTCTGTGCGACGTGAACCGTATTGCCGGAGCGAGCCTCAGGCTCGTGCAACTTCGGCGCAGGGACTTTCATCTCGTATGCGACGTGCCGTCGCTGCGCTTGTCACGCTTGTTGCCCTCTGCGCCGTCGTCGCCGCGATGTTCATCGCTACCAGCGCGAGCGCGGCGAATGAGCCGTGGGCAAGTGTGCACCGCGAGGTTCTCGCGAAGGCATGTATCGAGGCTCCAAACGCCCGCCCGTTCGCTACGCCACGAACTTCAACACCTCTACCGTCGGTATCAGACGGAGGCAACAACGCTCAACCGCCGTGTCGACTCCTCGAACCCACCGAACCCACGGTACTTCGCATGGGTGAAGTTGTCGTCAGTACGGGGTCATGGCTTGCGATCGGTTCGCCAACCTCTGGAGACACAGCTGGGGATCGCGGTGAAGTCACGTTTGTCGAATTGCTGCTCGACGACGCACAGAGCGCCTCCGAATCGCAGCACTTGGCGAGTGCCCCCTGCGGATCCATCGTTCGCACGCAACGATTTCAATCGTCTCTTGGATTCGACCATTTCGGCGCAGCACTCGCGCTCGCGCGTGTTCGCACGGTTGATGGACCGGCCCCCCTGCTCTTGATCGGCTCCGACGGCGCGGAGGCTGACGGAGTCGCTGTCGGACGTGTTGAAGTGCATTTCCGCGCGCCATCCATGCGTGCATCGGCCTCGACACAGGTACGAGGCGAGACAGGCTCTGGCGCCTGGTCGCAAGAGGCCATCCTCCAAAGCTCCAAGCCACAAGCGGGGGCTGAATTCGGAGCGGCCATCGCGATCGCCGTCGGTGATCCAACTTTCGCGGCCGTTGGTGCTCCGCGCTTCGACGCTGGAGATTTCTTTGACGCGGGGTCGGTCGAGGTTTTTCGCCGAGTGCCATCATCATCGCAACCTCGTGTTCCAACAAGCTTGATCCGCGGAAGTGCACCCTCTGGCGAAACCTCAAGCGAAAGTGCACCGCTCGTCTACGCAGCAAATGCGCCCTCGCATGCGCGCGCGCCCTCAAATGGCATCACTTCGAGAGGCAACACTTCGAAAGGCAACACTTCGAGAGCAAACGATTCAAAACAGGCGCTGCAGGCACCGTGGCGCTCGATCGCGATACTCCACTGCCCGAATCCACAATTGAGCAGTTGGTTTGGCCGTGCCCTCGCGATGAATGCGCGCTGGCTCGCGATTGGCGCACCGGGCATCGATCTCTCACCCACTTCCGATGCCACTGCGAACTCCAAGATCGGTACGAGGAACAATGCTGCGTGCGAGTCCGCAGGCGCGGTTTTCCTCTATCGACTCTCGAATGGCCAACCGACCTATGTCACGACATTGACCGCTCCGGAACCCAACCGTTCCATGTGGTTCGGTTCAGCACTCGCTCTCGACGGAGACCGCCTCGTCGTGGGGGCGCCGGGCGCCGAGTCACTTGCCTCAGTCGATCCTGAGTTTCCTGCTCGCACCGGTTGTGCCTACCTCTTCGATCTCACCGCGCTTGAAGAGCGACCGATCCGAATCGAACCACCAATCCTCGAGAGCGGCGCAAGTTTCGGCCAAGCCGTGACGCTTGGCGCGGGAATCCTCGTGATCGGGGCGCCTGGACTTGATGGAGATCTTGAGCCCGATGGAGCAGGCGAAAGCGCGATCGAAAGCGGGTATGCAGCGCAACACGTTTCAGATCGTCATACGCTGATCGAGGATGCTGGACGGGTCTTCGTCTACCAGCTGCCGTGGGCCGCATGGCATGGAGAACTGGAACCGCCGATGCATCTCATCGGCCCAAGTGTCTTTCCATCCGCGCTCTTCGGAAATACGTGCGCTGTACTTCAATCGCACGCCAACTCCGCACTCTTCGTGGCCACAGGACATCTTTATGTCGAGGAGGAATCGCATGCGCCGTCGCCAGGCGTCGCGCTGCATCGCATTGAACGATGAGCGCTCTCGCACCGCGAATAGAACGACGACCGCTGCTCACACGAATCTGAGCCGATCAGGAATACCACTTCGCAAGCGTCTTCTTCCAGTCCGCGACAGTTTCGCAATCAATGAAGTCACGCTTGACTTCATCTCCGCGTGGATGATGCGACGCGAACTTGATGCCGAACTTTCGCATGCGTCGCCCACCAGCAGCCTCGCCGTGCAATTGCATCGCGAGTTCGAAGTGGCTCTCAAGCGCAGCCCGTTGCTCTACAAGCGTGGGCGCAAGCGCAGGTTCACCGCGCATGAGTGCGCGCGCTTGTCGGAAAATCCACGGATTCCCGATACACCCCCGCGCCACCGAAACACCGTGGACGCCCGTGTACTCGTGCATGCGGAAGATGTCGTCGACCGTCCAGATGTCGCCAGATCCAAAGATCACGCGATCGGGATAGCGCGCAACGAGATCACGTAAGAACTCCCATTTGCCCGGGCCGAGATACTTCTGTTCCACCGTTCTGCAGTGCACAACAGCCCACGCGTAACCCATTTCATAGCACGCTGCAAAGATCTGCTCGAACCGCTCCGCCATCGCCGGTGTGTCGTCGTAGGCACGACGCAGCTTCACGGTGCACGGAATCGACGCAGGAACCACCGCACGAACGGCTTTCAGAATCTCAATGGCATCATCGGGATAGGCCAAGAAGTGCCCGCCGCGATTCGACTTTTTGATCTTCTTGACAGGACACGCAAGGTTCACGTCGATGACGTCGTAGTTCATCGAGACCAAGATCTCGCTCGCGCGCGCCATTTCGTCGGGATGCGTGCCCATGACTTGACCCGCGATTGGGTGATCGTCGAGACCGGCGGCAATGTTGTCCTCGATCTCGCCCATCCCACACTCGGTCGCGAGAAGATCCGGATCTTCCTTACGACGCCCCTTTCCCCCGTTGATCAAGGTTCGATCGAGAAGGGCTTCTGTCACGCAAAATGGCGCGCCGTGTCGGCGCGCCACGAGGCGCATCGCGCCGTCCGAGTATCCAGCCAAGCCTGCTTGGAAAAATGGCGCATCAAACCCGGGAACGGTCGCGGGAATGCGCGGGTCTATCGTCCACGTGCGCGCGATCTCTGCGACCGAGCGCGAGATCGGATAGTTCGGAAGATCGGGCGGGGAGAGTTCGACAGACATCCGCGAGAGGGTACGCGAAGGACGACGCGACGCGAACTGAAGCGTGTGTCGCCTTTCGATAGGACCTCATGGGCCGTTGCCCTTGCCGTTGCCCTTGCCGTTGCGCTTGACCTTGACCTTGCCCTTACCGTTACCCCTGCGCTCGTACTTGTGCTCGTACTTGTGCTCGTACTTGTGCTCGTACTTGTGCTCGTACTTGTGCTCGTACTTGTGCTCGCACTTGCGCTCGTACCTGTGCTCGTACTCGTGCTCGTGCTGAGCCAAAAAGTTCTTTCGAGTTGCGCTCTCAATCGCCCCGCGTTGCGAGCACCCAAACTCAACGCCGACGACGTCGCCCAACTCCGCATGCAATCATCATCAGCATCGCCGCGCCGGGTGCTGGAACCGTGTAGATCTGATCTTGCGCCTGGGCATTCGCGAGTCCTCCCACAGCTGCGGCTTGGAATCCGCCTAGCCCGAGCGAATCGCGCATCGCCGAATACCACCCGAGCACCTCCGTACTGGGCGACGAGCGAAAGGCACCTGTGGCAAGCGACATCTGGGTCACCATTCCAGAGGCGTCCATGGCCGTGAAGTTCTCGTGCGTAATCTCCCACACGGCGAGTTGAAACGCTGCAGACTTCGCCGCACGCTGTGAGGCATCGCCGATCACCGTTTGTGTCAGCGGATCAATCCACCGAGCGACAAGATCTCGCACGATCGTCGCTCGCGCCAAACCCATGGGGCCGGGCGGAGCCGTCGGTACGTCCTCAACAGCGACCTCTGCGAAGTCATACGTCGACCCAACAGAGATGCCTTGATACACCTCCGCACACCACGTCAACCGCGTCTCTCCTGTGGCACCCACAAATTCGTGCTGAAACGCGCGAATGGAGTAGTAGTTGAGTGCGCTGGTCGAGTCCCACGCATCTGCTGCGCGATACCCGCAGCTGGCGTACTGACCCGCTCCATACGACTGAAACGTGGCAACAAAGCCCGCGTGAACAGACGAGGAGATCGCGCCGCCGCATGCGGCGACAACAGCAGAAACGAGCGCCCGTCGGGCGCCTTTCCCAGTATTCAATATGAGCATTCCCCAGTCCTCCCGAGGCTCGTCTCCCAACGAGCCCCCCTTCCCATGAAGACTCCCCTGAAGACTCGAGTGGCCGGAACAACCTGGCCACGCCTTCGGCTTCAGAATCGCTTCTCGAGCAAACTAACCCGATCTCGCGCGGCTCCAAAAGGGTTGACCGGCGATTTTCAAACTTGATGGAGTCGATCGAGAATATGGGGTCCTTGCCCAGTGCGTCCATCTACGCCCGTCAGCGGCGCGCGCGTGGGGTAGGCCGTCACCGAGTTACGGTCGCCAGCGCGCAGCCTCGACACAAGCGATGACATGCACAACCCAACCAAAGAAACCAAACGTCACAAACCACACAATCCATGCAAGCACAAACCAGAAGAGCGCCGCCAGCACACGACCTTGCACGAGCTGCCCCAAACCAGGAATGAGGAAACTACAGATCGCAGCGATCACGTTGCCCGCACTGCCTCGTCCCGTTGCGCTCGCCATCCCTGCCTCCTCTTGCGTTTGAAGTTTCCGCTCATCGCGGCTGGTCATTCGACGTACCAAACCCCGCGCCGCTACTCGTGCACACCCGGCCACTCTTCGAGAATTCGCGGCTCAATCGGCTCCTTCGAGCAATCGATGTGCACCATGAAAAAGCCACCGCGGTGCTTCTGCACATTCGGCCACATGACTTCGCGATCGGTCACGGGAATCGGAAGCTTCTCGACATCCTCGACGCGGTGCCACTCGAGTCGACCCTCATCGAACTCAGAATGTGGAATCTCGTCGCGACGAATCGGGCGCGTCGCCTCGAAAAGGAAGATCAGCCAATGCTCCTCGCCTTGATACGCACGCTCACTCACGATCGAGATCATGCGAATCTCATCGGGGCGCAGCGAGATCGATGCCTCCTCGCGAATCTCACGAAGCGCGCAATCGTGCGGCCCTTCGCCATCCGCGATTTCCAACTTCCCGCCGATCGGCGAGTACATGTCACGGTTTGGCGGTTTTCGACGGTGAAGGAGGAGCAATCGCCCCTCTTCGTCGTAGAGGTAACAAAGCACGGCGATCTTGTAGGGAAGCGTGCGCGCGTCGTAGGGATGGCTCGTTGGGGTACTCACGGGGTACTCACGGGGTACTCACGGGGGCATTCACGGGATGACTCACGCGCGGGCCACCGCTTCAAGTTTCGTCAGGCCGAAGTTCGCGAGAATCTCGCCAATCCGCGCGACCGATTCTTTCGAAGCTTCCGCGAGCGGCAAGCGCACAGCGCCCGTGTCGCGGCCGAGCAGTTTCATCGCGGCCTTGAGTGGCACTGGATTGACGTCGAGCGACAGTAGCCCCTTCGCGAGCGGGAAGAGTTCGCGATGAATCTCCTGCGCGTCGTCGAAGCGGTTGGTGAGGAACGCATCGCACAACGCTTGAACGCGTGCGGGCATGAGATTGGAAACAACGCTCACGACACCCGCGCTTCCGCACGCGGCAAAGGAAAGCGTGAGCGAATCATCTCCAGAAAGCAGCGTGATGTCGCAGCGCTGGCGAATCTCGCTCGCTGAGTCCATCGAGCCAGTCGCTTCCTTGATCGCGACGATGTTCGGATGCCGCGCCAAACGCGCGACGGTCTCCGGATTGATCGCGACACCGCAACGACCAGGAATGTTGTAGAGCATCACGGGCAGCGGGCACGAATCGGCAACCGTCATGAAGTGCCGATACAAGCCTTCTTGCGAGGGCTTGTTGTAGTACGGGCTCACTTGAAGACCCGCGTCGGCGCCGAGTTCATACGCGAGTTTCTGCAACGCCACCGCGTGCCGTGTGGAGTTCGACCCTGCACCGGCAATCACTTGCAGGCCGCGAGCTTTGCCGCATGCGATCGCAGTCTCCACGACGAGACGATGCTCATCTTCTTCGAGCGTCGGCGACTCGCCGGTAGTTCCGCATGCGACGATGCCGCGTACTCCGCCATCCGCTTGGAAGGCGATTTGCTCGGCGAGACGCGCTTCATCGACAGCGATACCGTCGGCCGTAAAAGGCGTCACAATCGCGGTGTAGCAGCCACGGAATTCAATCATGCGCGGAGTGTAACGCGCTCCGCATTCTGCGAGGCACTTCGCAGAAATCTACCTTCACACCGCGTCACTCAGCGACCGCCGCAGGCACCAGCGGCAATCGCCCGCCGCATCTCAGCGACGGCTTCACGCAGCCCAATGAAGACCGCGCGAGAGACAATTGCGTGACCGATGTGCAACTCGCGCACACCTTCGATCGAGGCAATTCCCCCGACGTTCGTCCGATTCAGCGCGTGACCCGCGTTGGCACGCATACCGAGCGCCTGCACTCGCGCGACCGCCCGCGCGACCTTCGCAAGTTCCTCGGCCGTCAGCGCATGCGTCGCGCCACGATCGTGAAACGCATGGGCGTAGGGCCCCGTGTGGATCTCACAAAAGTCGAATCCGGCGCGCGCGGCGGCCTCGACCTGCCGCTCATCGGCGTCGATGAAGGCACTCACCGGAATTCCCGCGCCTTTCAGTCGCGCAACCGCGTCGCGAATCCGCGCTTCTTGCCCCGCGACATCGAGCCCGCCTTCGGTCGTCACCTCTTGGCGTCGCTCCGGAACGAACATCGCCAACTCCGGCTTCAAGCCGATGGCGATACCAACCATTTCGTCGGTTGCGGCCATCTCAAGGTTCAACTTCGTTCGCACGGCCGCGCGCAGCCGAGGCAGGTCGGCATCTTGAATGTGCCGACGATCCTCGCGGAGGTGCACCGTGATGCCGTCGGCGCCACCCGCCTCCGCCTCGAACGCAGCCTCGACAGGATCGGGTTCGTATGTCCGACGCGCCTGCCGCACCGTCGCTACGTGGTCGATGTTTACGCAAAGTTCCGGCATCGCGAAGCCTCCATCCGCTCGTCATCTGCTCGTCAGCCGCCCGTCATGCGAATGTCATCCAACTTTCATCCGACTGCGGGCGAGCGGTCAGGATACGCGCGAGAGGTATACTCGCGCCCCCGTGCATACTTTCAACGAACGACTCGCCGACCTTCGTACCACGATCAACGCCCAAGGCGACCGCGTGCTCGACATCGTCCATCGCGCAGTCGACTGCTATTTCGACGGCGATCGCGAAAAAGCGCGCGCAGTCATCGCGCTCGACGAAGAGATCGACCGCGTCGATGTCGAAATCGAACGCGCATCGATTCCGCTGCTCGGGATGGGCGTCACGGATGAGAAGCTGATCCGCTCGGTGCTCACGATCGTGAAAGTCAACAACGAACTCGAGCGCGTCGCTGATTGCGCGGTCGACATCGCCGAAGCGGTGCTCTCCGACGTCGCACTCCCCGCGCGCATCCCGCCGGTCTTCCGCGTGATGGCGAATTCAGTCACGGGCATGCTCCGCGACTCCAATCGCGCACTCGCCGACGGAAACGCCGCCCTCGCGCAGCAAGTCTTGCTCTTCGACGACACCGTCGCGATGTTGAAGAAGGAGCTGATGAAAACTGCGCAGGAGCAGGTCGCGAGTGGCGCGCTGCCCGTCGATTACGCGTTTCGTTTGCTGACGATTACGAAGTCGATCGAACGCATCGCAGATCACTCCACCAACACCTGCGAACAGGTCATCTACCTCTACTCGGGACTCATCGTGCGTCACCGCCCCGAGGGTTGGTCGAAGCCTCTTTCCCCCTCCACATCTTCGCCACACGCATCATGACACTCACCGACCCCGCAACGAGTCTTCGCGCCGCGTTCGAGGCGCACGGACAAGCCCACGTTCTTCGTCATTTCGATGCGCTCGCCCCGTCTGTGCGCGAAGCATTCCTCGCGCAACTCGGCGACGTCGATCTCGCGCTCGTTGCACGGCTCGCGAAGCCTGCCACCGACAAGCCGCACGCGGAGACACACATCAAACCAGCGCCGTACGTCGCGCTCGGCGGAAACACCACCGATGCACGAGCTGCGGGCGAAGCGCTGCTCCGCGCAGGCAAAGTCGCGGCGTTCACCGTCGCGGGCGGACAAGGCACGCGGCTTGGTTGGCGCGGTCCGAAGGGGACGTATCCCGCGACCTGCGTCACTGGCCGTCCACTCTTTCGCGTCTTCGCCGAGCAAATCGCCGCAGCGGAGAAACGTTACGGCTGCGTGATCCCGTGGTACATCATGACCAGTCCGTTGAACGATGCGGAGACGCAGGCGTTCTTCCGCGACAACAACTGGTTCGGACGCAATCCCGCCGACACGTTCATGTTCCCGCAAGGAACGATGCCATCGGTCACATTCGATGGCAAACTCATGCTCGAAACGCCAAGTTCGCTTGCCGTCAATCCTGATGGCCACGGCGGCGCGATTCGCGCGCTTCATGCAAGCGGCGCGATGGAAGATATGCGCGCGCGCGGCATCGAACAGATGAGTTACTTCCAAGTCGACAATCCGCTCGTACGGATCGCCGATCCCGTCTTCCTCGGGCTGCACGCGCAGCTCGCGCATTCGTCGGGCCAAATGTCGAGCAAGATGGTTGCGAAGCGCGACGCCGCGGAAAAAGTCGGTGTCTTCTGCGATGTCGCCGGACGGACTGGCGTCGTGGAATACAGCGACATGCCCGCCGAACTCACGAATGCCGTGGATGCGCAGGGCAAGCTTCGCTTCAACGCGGGCTCGATCGCGATTCATACGATTTCACTCGCGTTTCTTGAGCGACTCGCATCTGGCGGCGAAGACGGCACGTTCGCGCTGCCCTTTCACCGCGCGAAGAAGAAGGTGCCCTACTGGTGCGACGCGCAGGGCAAGACCGTCGAACCCGCAGAGCCAAACGCAACGAAGTTCGAGGCGTTTATCTTCGATGCGCTCGCGCTCGCCGCGAAGAGCCTCGTGATGGAGACCTCGCGCGTGGAAGAGTTCGCGCCGATCAAGAACGCGTCGGGCGATGACAGCCCAGCGTCGAGCCATCAGATTCAGTCGAATCGTCACGGCGCATGGCTCGAGAAGTTCGGCGTGAGAGTTCCGCGCCGCCCGAACGGCGATGTCGACGCGCGCATCGAGATCCTCGCCGAAACCGCGCTCGAGGCGAATGATCTCGCCGACGCGTCGCTTCCGCGCGAAATCAAGGCTGGCGAAGACGTGGTGTTGTGACACGCGAGCTGTTGTGACGCACGAGCTGTCTCGTACGTCCCTCGTACACAAACGCGGCGATCAGCTGCCGCACGGCCCCCACGCGCCGAGCACCGCGGCGAGATCCTGCGCGTCGACCGTACCGTCGCCATTCGCATCAGCGCGCGGGTAATCCTTGGGCGCACTGCCCCAGCGCGCGAGGACGATGGCGAGATCGATCGCATCGACGATCGCGTTCTCGTCCGCGTCACCTGCGCATGGGCACACCGAGCCGTCTTCGCAACAGTCGGGGATGTTGTTGGAGTTCACGTCCGACAGAGTGCCGTCGAGACACTGACCGTAGTCCACGATGCCGTCGCCATTGCAGTCGGCGGACCATTCCATGAGGTACGAGCGATAGCTCTCCCAGTGACATGCGCTGCTCTGGAAGTCTTGCTGTGCACCCCATGTCGCGACAGGTGTGTCTGGATATCCGTAGAAATTCGCGAAGTCGGAATCAAGACACGGTCCAAATTCCCACGGCATCGAATCGGGACCGAATGTCCACCAATTGGAAAATGCCAGCGCCTCGCCGTCAATCCATCGCCATCCGTCGGCGGGCTCTCGGCCATCCGGATCCTGCAACAAACCAATCCAAGGCCCAAGGCGCCCAGACCACACTGTCGGATCATTCACAAGTGCGTTGAATACGAACTCCAGTTCGGTTGCGGACTTCAACGTCGCGAGATCAGCACCAACAACCTGCGAGTTCGATCGCGCCTGTGACCATGTCACGCCCGGCTGAATTCCGATCGCATACCAATGCCCATTCCCGCCGTCTTCGACCTTCCACTCGA
>JBEIJG010000029.1:0-15026 GCA_040380385.1 Phycisphaeraceae bacterium
CATTCCTCGAAGGCATTCCTCGAACGCCCACCCTCGACCTTCAACGGCGCAGGTGCATCAACGCCGTGTCGAACCCCATCTGCACATGCGACCTCACCCAATCTTCGAAGAAGGTGGTCCTGGGCGTTGGCACCTTCAACCCTTGAGTTAGACTCGCCATGTGCCATCCTCCCGGACCCCGTTCGTACTCGCGGTGATCGTCGCAGCGGCGGCTGCAGGTTCGCTTCTTGTTTCTCGTCCTTCGAAACCCGAAGGCGACGTGAACAGCGAACGATCTGCATCCTCGCGCACTACTCGCGCAGCCAACTCGGACCGGCAGGGCGCACTTCTCAGCCAGGATGCACCGCGTGGATCGTCCCTCCGTGAGGTGACGCCGATCACGCTCGCAGCCGATGCCGGGCCGATTCGGTACGGCCGCGACATTCGGCCGATCTTGTCGGATCGTTGTTTCCTCTGCCACGGTCCCGACCGCGCGCACCAGCAGGCTGGTCTTCGCCTCGACAGCTTCGAAGAAGCAACGGCCGCTCGAAAGAACGGTGCTGCGATCGTTCCCGGCGATCCTGAAGCAAGCGACCTTTGGAAGCGCATCAACGATCACGACCCATCGCGCGTGATGCCGACACCCGAAAGTGGCAAACGCGCGATCACAGAGAGCGAAAAGGAACTGATTCGTCGTTGGATCGAAGAAGGTGCGCCGTACGAGTCTCACTGGGCTTTCACGCCACCGAAGTCGCCCGCGTTGCCCGAAGTAGGCAAGACGATTGGGGACTCATGGGCGCGCGGCGACATCGATCGCTTCGTGCTCGCGCGCTTGGAGCAGGTGCGCGTCGAACCGAGTTCGGAAGCCGCGCCTGAAGACCTCGTGCGCCGCGTCTACCTCGATCTCACAGGCCTGCCACCAACGCCGAGCGAGATCGATGCCTACCTCGCCGACACGCGCGTGGACCGCTACGAACAACTTGTGAATCGCCTCTTCACCGAAGAGCCGTACGCAACGCGCACTGCGGAGCGCCTCTCCGTGCCGTGGCTCGACATCGCGCGCTACGCCGACACGTCGGGCATTCACATGGATGCGGGCCGCCAAATGTGGCTCTGGCGCGATTGGGTGATCCAAGCCTTCCGCGAAAACAAGCCCTACGACCAATTCATCGTCGAGCAACTCGCGGGCGACCTGATTCCAAACGCAACGACTGATCAAGTCATCGCGAGCGGGTTCAACCGCGCGCACGTGACCACCGACGAAGGCGGCGCGATCAACGAGGAATACCTCCTTGAGTACGCGTCCGATCGCGTGAATACGACGGGTTCGGCGTTTCTCGGCCTTTCGGTCGGCTGCGCGCGTTGCCACGATCACAAGTTCGATCCGATTACGACGGAAGATTTCTACTCGCTGATCGCGTTCTTCAACTCGAACGAAGAGCCTGGCATCTACTCGCAAGCGCCCGATCCAAATCGCGCCTTCGAACCCTACATCGAAGTGCCGCGCAAGGACACGGAATCACGCCTCTCGATCCTCGCGGAAGCGGAGAAAGTCGCGCGCGAACAGCAAACGCGGGCAGGTGAAACCGAGCGCGCAGAACTCGACGCGTTCGTCGCGGGCGTCCGCGCTGGCTTTGCGGCGATGCCTGTCATGGTCACGGAGGCGAAGAGCGCACAAGGTGCAACGCTCACGGCGCAGCCCGATGGCTCGGTGCTTGCAAGCGGCACGAACCCTGCCGATGACGAGCACACCATCGTCCTACGCACCGACGCGACAGACATGCGCGTGCTCCTGTTCGAGGCGCTCACCGATCCGTCGCTCGCGGGCGGCCGCGTGGGTCGCGCGGAGAATGGCAACGCTGTCCTCGACCACATTGCGGTCGAAGCGATTTCGGTCGCCGATCCGACGCGTCGCGAGTCGGTCGAACTCGTGTGGGCGTGGGCCGATTACGAGCAAGAAAACGGCGACTATCGCGTCGTCAATGCACTCTCGAAGAACGAGGGTCGTCAGTGGGCCGTGCGCGGCCACGAGGTGGGTGGCCAGCGCACCGCGCTCTTTGCCGCGGCGAAGCCATTCGGCTTTGCAGGCGGCACTGAACTCCGCGTCACGCTCAGCTATCAATCGCCGTACGCGCGTCACATCTTTGGCCGCGTACGCATGACGCCGATGCAGGCGTCGAACGAGTCACTCGCGCGGCTCCCCGACGCACGCAGCGGTTGGTACATCGCGGGTCCATTCTTTGGCGAGCCCGCGGCGGCGTACGACATGACGTACGGCCCCGAGAAGAGTGCGCAGTTTGATCGTCGTGCGCGCTTCAAGTTGAAGGACCAAGAAGACGGTTGGCGCTACGCACCCGGCGTGGTCGAAGCATCGCCCGTTGGGCTCGCTGCGTCGGTTGGTGCCGAGTACGTCGCGCGGCAGATCTACTCGCCGACGGCGCGCAAACTCGATCTTTCGCTCGGCTCCGACGACGGTTTGCAGGTCTATCTCAACGGCAGGTTGGTGCACGAGGCACGCACCGCCCGCGCGGTCGCGCCTGACCAAGAGCGCATCTCGATTGATCTTGTTCCCGGCGAGAATTTCCTCGTTTGTAAGGTCGTGAATACGGGCGGACAGGCGGGCTTCTACCACCGCGCCGATCGCGCCGCAGACGTCTTTGCGCCGGAAATGCTCGCGCTTGTCGCAGGCGAAGGTCGCGTCCGCGCAGAAGCAAGCGAAGCAGCGCGCAACGCGTGGCGTGTGCGCTTCTCACCAACCTACATCGCGGCGCAAGGCGAGATCGATCGCATCGCAGGCGAGCGGCGGAAACTTCTCGAAGGCACCCCGCGCACGATGGTCATGAAGGAGATGGCGACGCCGCGCGACACGTATGTCCATATGCGCGGCGCGTACGACCAACCCGACAAGAATCGCCGCGTCGAACGCGCGGTGCCCGCAGTGCTCGGCACACTTGGTGCCGACATGCCAAAGTCGCGCCTCGGCCTCGCGCAATGGATGGTGTCGGATGCGAACCCGCTCACCGCACGCGTCATTGTCAATCGCGCGTGGGAGCAGCTCTTCGGTGCGGGCATCGTCCGTACGAGCGACGATTTCGGCCTGCAAGGCGAGTGGCCGACGCACCCAGAACTCCTGGATTACCTCGCGGTTTCCTTCCGCGACGGCGGTTGGGATTACCACAAGTTGCTTCGTGACATCGTGACGAGCGCGACGTATCGCCAGAGTTCGCGCGTACGTCCCGAGATCGCGGCGGCCGACCCAGGGAACCGCCTGCTCACGTACTTCCCGCGTCAACGTCTCGCCGCCGAACAGATTCGCGATTCGGCGCTCTACGTCGCGGGACTTCTCAAAGAAAGCGCCGGCGGCGCAAGCGTGAAGCCGTATCAACCTGACGGTTTGTGGCAAGAAGTTGCCATGCTCCAATCGAACACGCGCGTCTACGAACAGGGGATGGGCGACGACCTCTGGCGGCGCAGCATGTACACCTATTGGAAACGCGCGGCGCCGCCGCCCACGATGCTCACGCTCGACGCGCCGACGCGCGAGTTCTGCACAACGAAGCGTCTCGTCACGAACACGCCGCTGCAAGCGCTCGTGTTGTGGAACGACCCGCAATTCGTCGAGGCTGCACGCGCGACTGCCGAGCGCACCTTGCGTGAAGCGAACGACGACACCGAGCGTTTGTCACTTCTCTTCCGACGCGCCACGGGTACGCAACCAAGCGAAGCAGCGCTCGCGCGTATGGCGGCAACGCTTGAAGAGAATCGTCGTCGATACATCGCCGCGCCCGACGCAGCGGCGCAGTTCTTGGCGGTTGGCACGGCACCACGAACGACCGAATTCCCCGCGTCTGAAGTCGCGGCGTGGACATTACTCGCGAACGCCGTGCTTTCGAGCGACGCGATGATTGTGAAGGATTGAGGCTGATGAGTGGAGAGGCGTCTTCCGACGCAACGCTCTGGAGTACCCCGATGTCGAAGCCAAAGATCAGCGCAACGCCCGCCGACGGACTTGAGGAGTACCTCCTCAACATGACCCGCCGCCGATTCTTCGGAACGCTCGGTTCGAAGTTCACGTCAACGCTCGGCGCAGGCCTCGGCGGAGTCGCGCTGGCGCAACTCCTCGGCGGTCGAACCGCCAATGCAGCGCCCTCACCTTTGCTCGCCGCCGACGGTACGCCTGCAGGCGCGCCCGCGTTCATGCCCGGCCCACACTTCGCGCCGAAGGCGAAGCGCGTCATCTATCTCCACATGGAAGGTGCGCCGAGCCAACTCGATCTCTATGACTACAAGCCCGATCTCGTGAAGCGTTTCAACGAGGATCTGCCAGACTCGATCCGAAACGGGCAGCGCATCACCACGATGACGAGCGGTCAATCGCGCTTCCCTGTGGCACCGACGAAGTTCCGCTTCGATCGTTACGCCAACAACGAAGACGGCGTCTATCTCTCGGAACTCTTGCCGTACACCGGCGGCGTCGCGGGTGACATCTGCCTCATTCGCTCGATGCACACGCAGGCGATCAATCACGAGCCTGGCATCACGTTCTTCCAAACCGGTTCAGAGCAGCCAGGCCGCCCGAGTTTCGGCTCGTGGATGAGTTACGGCCTCGGCAGCATGAACGCGAATCTGCCGAGTTTCGTCGTGATGATCACGCAAGGAATCGGCAACATGCAGGCGCTGAGCGCGCGCTTCTGGGGCAGCGGCTTCTTGCCAAGCGAGCACCAAGGTTGTCGTCTGCGCTCAGGCCGCGATCCGGTGCTCTATTTGCGCGACCCGGAGGGCGTCACGCGCGAAGATCGTCGTCGCATGCTCGATCTCGTCGGGCAACTCAACGAAGAGGAGTTCAACGAAAGCCTCGATCCCGAAGTGCGCGCGCGCATCGCGCAGCACGAAATGGCTTATCGCATGCAGATGTCGGTGCCCGAACTCACCGACTTCTCTGACGAAGACGCGGCCACGCTCGAGATGTACGGGCCAGACGTCCACAAGCCCGGCTCATTCGCGGCGAATTGCTTGCTTGCGCGTCGCCTCGCTGAGCGCGACGTGCGATTCATTCAGTTGTACATGCGCGGTTGGGATCAACACGGCAATCTTCCCGGCGAACTCAGTGCGCAGGCGAAGGCCGTCGATCAGCCGCAGGCCGCGCTCATCAAAGATCTCAAGCGCCGTGGCCTCCTCGACGACACGCTTGTCCTGTGGGCGGGCGAGTTCGGTCGCACGGTCTATTCGCAAGGTCAACTCTCGCGCGACAACTATGGCCGCGATCACCATCCGCGATCCTTCAGCGTGTGGGCCGCGGGCGGCGGCATCAAGCCTGGCATCACGTGGGGCAAGACCGACGATTACTCGTACAACATCGTCGAGAACCCGGTCGAAGTGCATGATCTGCACGCGACGATGCTGCATCTCCTTGGTCTTGACCACAAGAAACTCGTCTATCGCGCGCAGGGCCGTGACTATCGTCTCACCGACGTGAAGGGCGAACTTGTGCGCGGCATCATTGTTTGAGCGCTCGCAACGTGGTTTGAGCGCTCGCGACTGAGCGGCCTGATGAAGCTTCGCTTCATGTGGCCGCTTTCGCTCGCTCTCGTCGGCCTCGACGCGAGTGAATCGCGTCGGGCCGAGATGTGCCGCTTTCGCTCGCTCTCGTCGGCCTCGACGCGAGCCCTCCGATGCCCAGCACTTTCCCTGTTGCGTACGCCGCGTCGAGCCGATACCTAGCGCCGTATGGCAGCAATCGGACCTGTGCATCTCATTCTCGACTTCGACTCGACCATCGTCGCCGCCGAAGGCCTTGACGAAATCGCACGCCTCGCGCTTGCGGATGACCCCGATCGCGACGCGAAAGTCCTCGCCATCGAGGGCATCACCCGCGACGGCATGGAAGGCCGCATCGGGATCGACGAGTCGCTGCGCCGTCGTTTCGCGATGCTCACGATCACGAAGGCGCATGTTGCGGAAGTGGTGAAACTCCTGAAGAAGCGGCTCGCGCCGAGTTTCCGCCGCCACCGCGCGGAGGTGAAGAAGAACGCTTCACGGATTTGGGTCGTGAGTTCTGGTTTCCGCGATTACGTGGTGCCAGTTTGCGCAGAACTCGGTATCGCCGCCGACCACGTCATTGCGAACGAACTGCGTTGGTCGAAGGACGGCGTCTGCACTGGCTACGACACATCGTCGCCGCTCGCACGACCGAAGGGAAAACCTGCTGCCGTGCGTGCGCTCAAGCTTGATCGCGACGGCGCGCTCGTCGTTGCCGTTGGTGATGGTGCGACCGATTGCGAGATTCGCGATGAAGGCGCCGCGCGCGAGTTTGTCGCGTACTGCGAGAACATCGAGCGCGAAAGCGTTGTTGCGCGCGCCGATCGCGTCGTGCGCAGCGTTGATGAACTCCTGTGGATTTACGGCTTGCCGGGCGCCCCGAGTTATCCCAAGTCGCGCATGGTCGCGCTGCTCTTAGAGAACATTCACGCCGATGCCGCCGCGCGACTCGCCGACGAGGGCTACAAAGTCGAGTCACTCTCCGACGCACTCCCCGAAGCGGAACTCGCGCGTGCATTGAAGGGCGTGTCGCTCCTTGGAATTCGCTCGAAAACCCGCGTGACAGAAAAGGCGCTCGCCGCCGCAGATCGCCTGCTCGCCGTCGGTTGCTTCTGCATCGGGACGGAGCAAGTTGACCTCGCGGCGGCTGGTGCGCGCGGTGTTGCCGTCTTCAACGCGCCGTACTCCAATACGCGCAGCGTCGTCGAACTCGCGATTGGTGAGATTGTGATGATCTTCCGTCGCGCGATCGAATCGGATCGCATTTTGCACGCGGGCGGTTGGCGCAAGAGCGCGCAGGGATGCCGCGAAGTTCGCGGAAAGACCATCGGAATCGTGGGCTACGGCCATATCGGTTCACAGCTTTCAGTGCTTGCCGAGGCGATGGGCATGCAGGTTCTCTATCACGATGTCGCGGAAGTCATGCCGCTTGGGAACGCGCGGCGTGCGAAGAACCTTGCGGAACTTCTGGCGAAATCGGACGTCGTGAGTTTGCATGTCGATGGACGCCGCGAGAACACGCATCTCTTCGGCGAGCGCGAGCTCCGCAAAATGCGCCCAGGTTCGGTGCTCGTCAATCTTTCGCGCGGTCACATTGTCGACCTCGAGGCGCTCGCTGCGAGTTTGCGTGCGGGGCATCTCGCGGGCGCGGCTGTGGACGTATTCCCCGCCGAGCCGAATTCGAACAAGGAGCCGTTCGATACGCCACTCCGTGGAATTCCGAACGTGATTCTGACTGCACACATCGGTGGCTCGACTGCCGAAGCACAGCAGGGGATCGGCGTGTTCGTTGCGAACCGTCTCGTCGATCATGTCAACACCGGTTCAACCGCGGGATGCGTGAATCTCCCTGAAATCGCGCTTCCGCCAACGCCGCGTGCACATCGCTTCCTGCACCTTCACCGGAACCAACCGGGCGTCCTTGCCGAGATCAACGGCATCCTCGCGCGCCGCAGGATCAACATCCTCGGCCAGTCGCTCCGTACAAGTGAAGACGTTGGCTACGTGGTGACCGATGTCAACAAGTCGTACGACGACGCCGTCGTGCACGACTTGCGTGCGGTTTCAGGTACGCTGCGATTCCGTGTTCTTTACTAGGTCCTCGACGAGGTTCTCTCGTAGGTTCTGTACGAGATTCTGATTTCTCTACGAATGTTGTGGCGTTTGCTGACGGATCGCTCCTCCGCCTGCATCGGGTGCTCTCCATGCTTCACTTCCGAACCCTCATCGCTGTCACGCTCTGCGCGTTCGCTTCCTCGCCTCTTGCGGCACAGATCATCGTGCCCGCTCGACCAACGGCACCCGCCGGTGGCAGTGCAGCCACCGGACAAGCCGCGAAGCCCGCGAAGGAGATCGAGCGCAAGATCGATCCGAAGGCGAAAGAACTCTTCGAGAAAGCCCTTACCGCGGTGAAGGCCGCGAAGTCGGTCGAGTTCACGGGACAGATGACCATGGGCGGCGACGACCCAGCGTTGAAGGCGATGATGCCGCCGGAAATGAGCGGAAAAACGAAGTTCACCGTGCGGTACGCCGAGGGGCAGCAGGACGCGAAGCCGCCGGAGCCTGGCATGGGCTTGCCGCCGATTCCGGCTGACTCGATCCGCGCGGAACGTGTCAGTGGTCCGAAGGAAGGCTCATTCCTCGTGATCCACGAAGGCAAGGTGCTCGAGGTCAATCCGAAGAAGAAGACCTACACCGACGGCGGCGCGCAGGCAGCGTTCGTTGCGCTGATGGGAATTCAGGCGTTTCCAGAGTTCCTGCGTCGAGGCGGTCTGGAGCCCCGCGATGCAGAGTTGATCTCGATCGAACTTGCGGGGACTACAACCGTCGATGAACTCGAGTGCGATGTTGTCAAGATCGTCCAACGCATAAACATGTCGATGGGCGCCCTACCGAACGAGGCTGCAGAAGAAGATGGCGATGAGGGCGGCGCGATGCCAGCTGCACCCGTCGGCGGCATGACGATCACCCTGCACCAGAAGCTTGCGATCGCGCGGACCGATGGCCTGCCGCGTCAACAGACGACGAAGCCAGAGTTCGGCGACATGCCCGAGATGGAGGATGGCGGCATGGCGATGCCTTCCCCTGAAATGACCTTCACCGTGTTCGGCCTGACGGTCGACCCGAAGATCAACGATGCTGCGTTCTCGCTGAAGGCACCCGAGGGCTTCACCAAGACCGAACCTGAGCTTCCCGGCATGATGATGGGCGGCGCCGAGGGCGAAGCACCCGAGATGCCCGAGCTTTCGGTCAAGGTCGGCGACGTGGCGCCAGACTTCAAACTCGCGGATCTCGACGGCAAGGAAGTGACCCTCGCCTCGCTCAAGGGCAAGGTCGTCCTGCTCGACTTCTGGGCGACGTGGTGCGGCCCGTGCAAGGCTGCGATGCCAACGATTCAGAAGCTGCATGACGAGTACAAAGCCCAAGGGAAGGACGTCGTCATCCTCGGAGTCAACACGTGGGAGCAGAAGCCCGAGGCCGCGAAGGAGTACATGACGAAGAAGAAGTTCTCCTACGGCTGCCTCATGAAGGGTGATGAACTCGCGGCGGCGTATGGCGTGAAGGGCATCCCAACGCTCGTGATCATCGGCAAGGACGGGAAGGTCACGGCAGTGGAGGTCGGCCTCTCCGATGCGACCGGCGGCGGGCTCCGAAAGGCGATCGACGCTGCGCTCGCAGCGAAGTGAGTCTGGAACGGCGTCACCCACGGCCTCACCCACATCTTCACGCGCGACTCTGTCGAGAATGCGCGACCGCCGCAAGGGCGCTCGGTATGCTGCGCCCATGCGCTTCGAAACCAAGTCGTTGTTTGGCCCATCTCGCACGACCCACGGAGACGATGCTCTGCGAAACTTGCGAGGTTTCGCGGGCTTCCGCAGCGCTTGCGCCTGCGTTTTGACGGTGACGATCGGGCTGAGCGTCGAGTCCGCGACGTTCGCCACGGAAACTACAGGATTCACGGGAGTTCCAGGATTCACGGGAGCCTCGGCTGCGCTCGGGGTTGCCGAAGCGACTGCGAGCCAAGACAGCAAGGGCAGCCAAGACGGAAAGAGCAGCCAAACCAGCCCGAAGACGCCAGCTTCCAAGCCTGCCGCGCCTCAGACGGAAGCCCCGAAGGCCCCCGCACAACCGGCGCAGCAGGAGAAACCCACTGCTTCGGAGCGACCCGACACCGTCGCGCCATCATTGCCATCGCCATCGGGTGCTCCCGGAAAGAATCTCCCCGGGATGCGCGAAGGCGACGCGATCGAGCCGGCCGCGCAAGCGATTCTCGATCGGCATGACAAAGTCGTCATGGGCATGCAGAGCCTGCAGCTCACCACGGAACAACTCACTCGCAGCTTTGGCACAGAGGGTTCCGTCGCGAAGCGCACGCAAGAGCCGTGCAAAATCGCGCTGGAGTTCCCCGTCCGCGACGGCATGACGATGCCGCACATGGCGATCACCGTGATGATCTCAGACAAGCCGTCGTCTGGCCTCGCCTACGACGGACGCGCGGGCATTCTGCTCGACCACGAGACGAAGCGCGCCGCTGCTTCCAACGGGTTCCCGGTGCAAGGCCATGCGTATCTCGTTTCGCTCCCGCAGTGGACGATGGATCGCCGCTCGCGCGGGCTGATGGCAAGCAAGCAGACGGGTACCCAAATCAACGCGAACATCGTGGCCGGCAAGGTCGTCGGGGTCGAAAAGATTGATGGCGAAGAGTGCGACTTGGTCACGTTCGCAGTCAGCGTGCCGAAGATGGCGGAGATGCCGGATCCCGCGACGGATAAGCCACAGGCGACCTACTTCCGCGTGTTTGAGACCGTGGCATTCGCACGCAAGGACGGTCTGCCGCGCCGCCTCGTGGCAGTTTCCGAGGTCCCGGGCGAAGGCCCGCTCGGAGACCGAGAGCTGACCATTCTCTATCGAAACGTCCAGGTGAATGAGCCGATTCCGGCGGGCACCTTCCAAGTGAGAGTCCCCGAGGGTTACGAAGTCGGCGCGCTGCAGGGGCAACAGGCAGCTCCTGCTCCGGCCCCGTAAGGCGCGCACGACGCGTCGTTTGGTGGTGCGTGAGTGGTGCGAGGTTACACTCGAGAGATGAGTGTTTCCGCGTTTCTCACGACGGTCTTTCTCGCGAATCTTTTCTCGAGCACCGACCCGCACGTTGGGCAAAATCTCGCATCGGTCGCGGGCGCGCCCTTCGCGCATGCGGTTGCCGGCCTCGCGCCGAGCGAATCCGGCCTCGCGCCGAGCGCATCACGCGCACTCTTGAAGTTGACCAACAGCGAACTCGCGCGCGCCTCCGCTGAGGCGGCTCAGCGCGGTGCGTTGCCGCAGTATCAAGGCGAACTCACGCAGGCGCTCGATACCGAGATTGGTACGAAGGCGCCCAAAGTCGTAGCGAAGTTCGCGGCAACCGATGCGGGCGCGTTCGCGCTCGCGCAGTGGCGGCTGCTTTCGAGCGTGAAGCCCGACGAATGGGCGACGCTCACCTCGCAACACGCGAACTCGGTCGCGTGGCTCGTTTCGAATCGCAACGCCGTCGAACTCTTCCTGACATCTGGTGACGTCGAGGGGAATCGTTGGGGCGACGCGGTGCGCATCTTTGCGGAGATCGCCGCCGTAGACCCAGAAGTCCTTGATACATGCGACGATCCGAAGAACCCGCCGTTGCCGCTGCGCCTCGCGATCGCGACCGCGCTTGTCCATGCAACGCCTGTGACGTGGATGGCCGATGGCAGCGTGATCGATCCGGTGAAGCGCTACCAGTCGTATCGCACGTGGGACAAAGAAGGCGTGCTCTTTGCGAGTTTCCGCGAGCTTTCCGCATGGGAAATGCGCTACGTCGTCGGCAGTTGGTCGAGCGACGAGGATCTCGTCTGGGCGCGCGCGAACATCAAGCCCGAACTCAAAGTGCGCGAGAAGGTCGGCGACGGCGCGCACATGCTCGCGTACAACTTGTTCAACAAGAACGGCGTGAGCGTGCAAGAAGGCGGCAAGTTCTACGACAACAAGCCGATGACGCTCGCGATCATGCTTGAGTACGGCGGTGTGTGTGGAGCGATTTCACGCTTTGGGACGTCGATGTCGCAGGCGTTTGGTGTGCCTGCGATGCCTGTTGGGCAGCCTGGTCACTGCGCGTTCATCTGGCAGATTCGGCCGCATGAGTGGGCGATCAACAACGACATTTCGGGTTGGGCGGAGAGCGGCTGTCACGGCGGGATTCACATGACGTGGGGGCACCCTGCGTGGTTGATGCCCTTGATGCAGTCGGCGCAAGAGGACCGCGTGGCGTTTGCGCGTTCTGAAATGCTGCGATGCGCCGGAGATTTCTTGGCGGGAACGAAGGCGGATGCCGGCGATCGCGCTGCGGTGTACGGAGAAGCGTGCGATGAGCGCGCGACCAACTACGGTGCGTGGCGCGCGCGACTCGACGCGATGCGCGCGGCCGAGCGCGACGTGAAGACTGCGCAGTGGCGCGACGCGATGAAACGCGCGTCGGCGGCGTTTGTGCGGCAACCGATGGCGTATGCAACGTTGGTCGCCATCGCGGAGCCTGCACTCTTGCCCGCAAAGCCGACCGACAAGGCCCGCACGGAGTACGCGCGCGGAGTGGCGGCAAACATCGCGGCCATGGCGAAGGCGGGTGCCGACGCGACGCTCGCGGATTTCGCCGTGCGCGAGGTCGTTGTTCGCCAAGCGGAAGCGATCGGCGATGAGTCGAAGCGCTCAGCACGCGCGATCGTGCTTGGCGAAGATCCGCCGAGTGATGAGAAATTGAACGCTCCGCGCGCAGCCGATGTGGTCGATCTTGCGTTGGGTGCTGCGAATGAACTCGATGTTGTGCCCGATGGTTCGGCACATGCGGCGTGGCAGCGGCAAATCGGACGCGTGGTTTCAGGTTTCGTGCGTCAACCTGCCGCGCGCGAGCACGGATTGAAGCGCGTCGAGGTCATGGTGGCGGCGTTGATGAAGGCGAAGCGCGAGGGTGATGCACGCTGGATTGCCGATCGCGTGGTGGAAGCCGCGAAGGCCACGAAAGACGCAGATTTGGAGCGACAGGCGACGGCGTTCCGCGCGTCGTTGGGCTGAGTGAAACACTGCGGACGGGCGTGTTCGCGCGTCGTACTCACCAATCCAACCGATTTCCCTTCGAGATTCCTGTGGGATTGTTGGGATTGTGTTGACACCACCGACGCCTCGGGGCATTCTCCCCATATGCGATCGCACTTCTGGAAACTGGCTCAGCGTCCACGTCTCTCGAGCGTTTCCCGCGCGCGCGGGTTTACCCTCGTTGAGCTCCTCGTGACGATTGCGATCATCGCCTTGATCGTTGCCCTCTTGCTCATCGCGATTCCGCAGATTCAACGTCAGGCGCGCAGCTCGGTTTGCCTCTCGAATCAGCGTCAGTTGAACCAGGGTTTCGTTCTCTACTACAGCGACAACGCTGGCCGCTTCATGGGCGTCGACACCGGTCTCACCGCGTGGGATTGGGTGCAAGGGCAGAGCAATCTCAACGGTAACGGGTACGAAACTGAGAACGCGCTCAAGAAGGGGCGCATGTGGAGTTACATCAGCGAGAATCCAGCGGTTTACAAGAGCCCGTTCGATCCGTTCTCGTCCTTCCAGCGACTGCGCACCTACTCGTTCAACGCGTTCATCTCGACGGGTGAAGGCCCGATGTGGGGCGGCCCACCGAACTGGCAGGTCAACACGATGGGCAAGATTCCGCTGCCCTCGGAAACGTTGGTCACCGCGCTTGAGTACGACCACCGCGGCTACAACATCAACGGCTTCGGCATCAGCGTGACGGGCGACGCGATTTGGATCGACAAGATCGCCGCTTGGCACCCGGGCCACTTCAACGTCTCATTCGCGGATGGCTCAGTGCTCTCGTATCGCCACGCTGCGCGTCAGGACATCATCGACTACTACATGACGCTGCCGCAGAACGGCATCTACTGGCCGGGGCCGGATTACGAATGGGTGCGCCGGAAGATGGCGCCGGGAATGTTCCAGTGAGGTTGCGCGTGATCGGAGACTCGATGCAGCAAATGCGAGTGAGTTCGTCGTCGGCGCGGGTGGCGTCCTTCTTTGTCGTTGGCGCCATGCTTTGTGTCGCATGCGAAGAAAAGCGCAACCTGCCGCAGGGATTCCTTGCCGAGGCCGCCAAAGAAGGGCCCTCAGGGAACTCCGCGAACGCGTCGAGCGGCGCGGCGGCAAGTGAAGCCGCTGCAGCGCCGATGGGACCGAGTGGGTTTCGACCAACATCCGCCGCGACGGACGCGTCTGCGATCGCTGTTGCGGGACCAACTTCCGAGACACCGGAGATGGACGACGCTGCCGCAACCGCCATGGTTGAAACGCTGGCTGCCGAGTTGAAATTACCGCCGCTCGCAGAGGCTGCAGTCGCGCCAGGCGAAGAAGAGTTCCAGAAGGCAGCGCGCAGTTCAAAGTACGACACCTTCCGAAGCATGTCGGTGCGCTACATCCAGTTGCGCGCGGAATTGCTGCCCTATGGGAAGAAACTCGCTGAGGGCGCAGCGACGCCCGAAGAGCGTCGCGTCCACAACCGGATCGAAGACGCGATGGCGGTCGAGTTCCGCCGTCTCAATCGGTACATGTGGGACAGTCGTTGGAACGACCAAGATCGCGCGGCGATGGGTTGGATTCTCTACGGCGCACAGCAGCCGAAGTGAACGGGCCGTTCGTCACCGCAACCATTTGGCGCGCAGCGCGTCACGCTGTGCCGCATTGAAAAACGTCTGCGCACTCGGAAGCGCGAGCATCGCATCGATGTACTCGGGTTCTGCGCGCATCGCTTCTTTCAAGCGTTCATAAACGCCGGGCGCTGCTTGTTGATCATTCGCGTTTTCGCGTTCAACAGGTGCGACGTCGCAATCGAGCCACTCGGCGAGCGCGCTGCGCTTCTCGCGGTCATCGATATCCGCGCGGAGCACCATGCAATCGAATCGTCCGCGTTGGTAGCGCTGCCACCCGCGCGAGGTATGAAAACCCTCGCGAAAGACATCGATGCCGGTCGTCGCCGCGAATTCGTGTGTCCAC
Source organism: Phycisphaeraceae bacterium (assembly GCA_040380385.1). Taxonomy (GTDB): domain Bacteria; phylum Planctomycetota; class Phycisphaerae; order Phycisphaerales; family SM1A02; genus QWPT01. The sequence continues at coordinate 14,569 of JBEIJG010000029.1, forward strand.
CACAAACTCGAGGATGCGTGGGGAAACGTCGCGCGGAAGTGGTCAAAGAGCGTCGCAGTCGACATCCATGGCGCGCGGCGCCAGAAGCGGCGCATCCAATACGCGCGGCCGAAGTACGTGTAATTCGAAAGATTGAACGCGATTGGGTCGCGCATCACCGCGACGACTTTGAGTGGTCGCTCGCTGCCCTGGAGGAGGAGCTCGCGTGCGGCGCGTTGTTCGATCGCGCGATGTCGCAGCATGCCGTCGGCGGCGACGGGGGAGGAAAGTGGCCCCGCCCAGAAGTGCTCGGGCTGGAGATGGTGCACCTTGACGGTTTCGAGTCTTGGCGTGCGATCGAGCGCGGCCGCGACGGCAGTTGAAGCGGTCTTGGTTGCGGAGTACACCAAGATTGGCGTTCCGCGCGCGAGTTGCTCGCGGATCCGGCGCCGCATGCGCGCTTCGCTGATCGGGAAGCG
>JBEIJG010000030.1:0-14414 GCA_040380385.1 Phycisphaeraceae bacterium
ATGTCAAGCACGGAGGCCGAACTCCTGATCGTTGAAGACGAGCCTGAAATCGCAGAACTCATCGAGTTTCATGCGGAACGCGCGGGGATGCGTTCTCGCAAGGTCCACAGCGGGCGCATCGCGCTCGATGTGGTGAAGCGCGAGAAACCCGATGTCATCGTGTTGGATCTCATGCTTCCGGATGTGGACGGACTTGAGGTCTGCCGCCGTCTCAAGCAGGACGAAGCCACCCGATCGATTCCGATCGTCATGGTCACCGCGAAGGGCGAGGAAGCCGACGTGGTCGCGGGAATCGAACTCGGCGCGCACGATTACGTCACGAAGCCGTTTAGTCCCCGCGTTCTCATGGCGCGGCTGCGCAACATCCTGCGCCGCACCAATCCCATCGATGAACCATCGCCAAAGAGCGATCGCATGGTTCTCCTTGCTGGCCGACTTGTCATCGATCTTGATCGCCACGAAGTCGCCGTCGACGGCAAGAAGGCCGAACTCACGTTGACAGAGTTCGGCATCCTCCACTACCTCGCGGGTCGACCCGGTTTCGTACGAACGCGCGATCAAATCATCGCGTCGGTCCACGGCAAGAGCACGGTGCTCTCATCACGCACAGTCGACGTGCACATCACAGCTCTTCGTCGCAAACTCGGCGAGCTCGCGGATTGCGTCGAAACCGTTCGTGGCGTCGGCTACCGCTTCGCGGACGCGCGTGCTGAAGAAGGCGAGTGAGGAGACAACCAGCCGTTGCACCGAGTGAAGCCTTAGGGCTGACGCCACGCTTGTGCACCTCGGGTACGTGACTCTCGCGACCACTCGCTTGATTTCTGTCCACGGCTCACACACGCTGTCCGCCGCTTCACATCTTGCAGAACCCGTGATGACGCGAAGCTTCCCGCGTACGATGTCAAACCCAATGCAGAGTTCGGCAGACAACTCCACCGTAACCGCGGCGAATCAAGAGATTCATGGCGATGCGATGGCAACGCGGGCTTCCGGCGAACAAGCGAACTCGAACCCCTCGGCGACGAACGTTGACCCGAACGTTGACCCGAACGTTGACCCGAACGTTGAGACGAACGTTGAAACGACCGATGCAACGCTCAGCACATCGACGGTCACGCCTCCTGACGACACAGACGCGTCGACCGTTGAGAGCGCCGATACGGGATTGGGTGCAGGCAAAAATCCAGCACCGCTCGAAGGCGACATCAGCGCAGGTTGGCTTCTCGCGGGCGCCATCGCACTCGCGTGGATCGCTTCGGCATGGGTTCGCCGCCGAAGTACACGCGCACTTCGTCATGCGCTTGAGCGCGATCGCCCGCAGGAAGATCCGGATGCGGAGTATCCACTGCTCGAAAATGTGGCCAGCGCCGCGTTTCGCCGCATTCGCGCAGAACGCGAACGCCAATCGCGGCTTGCCGATCGACTCAGTGAAATCGAGCGCGTCCTGCGAGCAACTCCAATTGCGGTTATTGCGCTCGATCATCTCGAGCGCGTGATATCCGCGAATCCTGCGGCAGAGCGACTGCTCGGCTTCGACGAGCGGGTTGCGCGAGGACGACTGCTCCAAGACTCCGTTCGTCAACCAGCGCTCAATCGCGCGATTCAGTCAGCACTCTCGACGCAAGAGCGTGTGACTGGCGAACTCCACTTGGAGTTCGACGCACCACTCGAGGTCCAGTTTTCCTGCGAACCGCTGCATCAAGACGGGCAACCGCCCGGGCTTGTGGTGAGCCTCGTCGATGTGACGCGCATGCGACGGCTCGAATCGATGCGTAGCGAATTCGCTGCAAACGTTTCGCACGAATTGCGCACCCCGATCACCAACATCAAGGGTTACGTCGAGACGCTGCTGCAGATCGATGACGCGGAACCAGCACAAACGCGCCGATTTTTAGAAATCGTGCATCGCAACACCGTGCGACTCTCGGGAATCGTCGAAGACATTCTCACGCTCGCATTTCTCGAGGAACCCGGGGCGAAGCACGCGTTGCCACTCGACCCAATTGCGGTCGCCGACATCGCGCAGCAAGTCGTGGAAGACCTCGGTTCTGCGGCGGCTGCGCGCGGCATGAGTCTTGTCGTCTGCGGAGAGAAAGACGCACGCGTCGTCGGGAATCGCTCACTTCTTGAGCAGGCCCTCGCGAACTTCGTCTCCAACGCGATCAAATACTCCGCGGAAGGGACCACGGTCAAAATTGAGATTTCAGAGGAAGCAACCTCTCTGCGAATCTCCGTTTCCGATTCTGGTCCCGGAATCGCACCGAAGCATCTCCCCCGCATCTTTGAACGCTTCTACCGCATCGATAAAGCGCGCTCGCGCACACAAGGTGGTACTGGGCTTGGACTTGCGATCGTGAAACACATCGCCTCCATTCACGGCGGTCGCGTCGAAGCGGCGAGTGAACTGGGCCGCGGAAGTCGGTTCAGCCTGATCCTTCCTCGGGCGATGGACAGCGCGGCGGGCGTGGCGGGCGTGGCCGCAGGAAGTTCCGCAAACCGCGCGGACTGAACACGGACTTTACACATCCTTCACAAGAGCACGGGACATTATTGAGATCTGATGTGCGTCGCGCACACGAAGTGAACTCGATCTTCGTCCACCGTCTGCGAAGCCCGAAGAAACTCGCCGCGAGTCGCGCGAAGCCCATCAAGATTCGTACATGCCATACTCGCGACACCGGTCTTGAACTCCAGTACTCCCTTTGATCTTGGCAACTCGATTTCAACAGAGACACTCAACCATGAAAATCCTGAAGAGCCTCTCCCTCGCATCGCTCGCACTCACTTCCGCCGCACTCATCGCCGCTGCGCCGCAAGATGCAGCAGACCTTTCCAAGTTGAAGGGCGCGATCAAGATCGACGGATCATCGACTGTCTACCCCATCACCGAAGCTGTCGCGGAGGAGTTCAACAAGGTCGCCTCGAAGGTTCGCGTAACGGTGGGTATCTCCGGTACGGGCGGTGGCTTCAAGCGCTTCAGCGCAGGCGAGATCGACATCGCTGACGCATCTCGTCCGATCAAGAAGGCTGAGTCGGATGGTGCCGCGAAGTCGAAGGTTGAGTACGTCGAACTCCCTGTCGCGTACGACGGCCTCACGATTGTCGTGAACCCGAAGAACACGTGGTGCACCACACTCACGGTGGATCAGGTCAAGAAGATCTATTCGGCGTCCGGTGGCGTGAAGACTTGGAAGGATCTCGATGCGTCGTGGCCAGAAAAGCCCATCAAGGTCTACTCGCCTGGCACCGACTCGGGAACCTTCGATTACTTCAAGGAAGTCACCGTTGGTAAGGACGGATCGATTCGCAGCGACATGAGCGTCTCGGAAGACGACAACGTGCTCGTCCGCGGCGTTTCGGGCGACGAGAACGCGATCGGCTTCTTCGGCTGCGCGTACTACTTCGAGAACAAGGGCAAGGTCAAGTCAATCGCGATTGATAACGGCAAGGGCCCAATTGCCCCAACCACGGAGACCATCGAAAACGGCTCGTACGCGCCGTTCAGCCGTCCCCTCTTCATCTACGTCAACAAGGCAAGCGCTGAAAAGCCGGAAGTCGCCGCGTTCATCGAGTTCTACCTCAAGAACGCCGCGGAACTCGCCGCCGAAGTCGGCTACGTTCGGCTCCCCGAAGCGATTTCATCCAAGGTGGCCTCGAATTGGTCGAAGCGCCGCACGGGCACCCAATTCACGACGCCAGAAGGCGAAGCCGTGACCGGATCGCTCGCTCAGGTTTACGAGTAATTGGTCGCGATCAACACCCGCGCTCACCGCGGATCTGTGACACGCATGCACCGACGGCGGCCCCACTCGGGTCGCCGTCGGTGCTTATGAACGATCCTTGGGAATGATCCTTGGGAACGATCCTTGGGAACGATCCTTGGAAGTGATTCTTGGGAGCAATTCTTGGCAATGATCCTGGGGAACGTTGCCCAAGCACCCCATCGTTCCGCCTACGCACGAGTTTGACCGTCCCTTGATGGAATCCTCGCCCAAGGCCTCCCCACCCACGGGGGGTACGCGGGTAAATTGTCTGCCCCGTGACGAGCCCTCCGACCAGTTCCGACGCGCCCCTGCGCGACCTCACCCAGCTCGGTCGGTCGAAGTCGGTCTCAGCCCGAACGTGGCGTGAGAGGCTCATCGTCGGGACGCTCGCTGTTGCTGCGACCTTCTCGATTCTTGTCACGACCACCATCGTGGTCGTACTCGCGCGCGAGACCATCGGCTTCTTCGAGTTCCCCGACGTCTCCCTCGTAGAGTTCTTCACCGGACTCGAGTGGAATCCCCTCCTCGGCGCTGAGAAGCACTTTGGTATCTGGCCGCTCGTCTCTGGCACGCTGCTTGTGACCGTCATCGCCGCCAGTTTCGCGCTGCCCGTCGGGTTGATTTCGGCAATTTATCTGAGCGAGTACGCGAGCCCGCGCGTTCGAGCCACCCTCAAGCCGGGGCTTGAAATCCTCGCGGGTATCCCAACCGTTGTGTACGGCTTCTTCGCGCTCACCGTCGTCACGCCGCTCCTTCAGAGGACGAATCCGTTTCTTGAGACCTTTGGCGGCGGCGACGCGCCCATTGCATTTGGCAATTACAACGCCATGGCCGCCGGCCTCGCCACGGGCATCATGATTCTTCCGATCGTGTGTTCGCTCTCGGAGGACGCGTTGCGTGCGGTTCCACGCAGCCTGCGTGATGGGGCATTCGCGCTCGGCGGAACCCGCTTCGATGTTTCGGTGAAGGTCGTGCTTCCCGCGGCACTCTCAGGCATCGTCGCAGCGTTTCTCTTGGCGATTTCCCGCGCCGTGGGCGAAACGATGATCGTGGCACTTGCCGCGGGCGGTATCGCGCAAATCACCGCGAATCCCTCCGCCGAAGTGCAAACCATGACCGCATACATGGTGCAGATATTCCTCGGCGACGCGCCCGCAACGGGCGTCGAGTACAAGTCGAGTTACGCGGTTGCCGCGACCCTCTTCGTGATGACCTTCGTCATCACCATGATCGGCCAGTGGGTGCTGCGTCGGTTCCGCGAGGAGTACGACTGATGGCAAAGTCTCGCTCTATCGCTAGCCGAGTATTCAAGGATCGCGCGTTCCTTTGGACGTGTCTCGTCGCGACGAATGTTGCCATCGTGGTCCTCGCGGTGCTGCTCATCTCGATCTTCTGGCAGGGTTGGGACACGCTCTCGTGGAAGTTCGTCACGAGCTTCGCTTCACGAAAGCCCTCTGAAGCAGGCATCCTCGCGCCGTTGATGGGCTCCGTCTGGGTCTGCACGATCTGCGGACTCGTGGCGCTTCCACTCGGTGTAGGCACCGCGATTTATCTCGAAGAATTCGCCAAGCGATCCTGGTTCACCAAGATCGTGCAAACGAACATCATGAATCTCGCCGGTGTGCCGTCGATCGTCTACGGGATCCTCGGACTCACCGCATTTGCACGCATGTTCGGCGCGTTCGGCACGAGTGTCGACGACGCGTACACCATCGGAAATGAGGAGAGTTTCTTCTTCCTCCGAATCCCCTTCGGCTCGTCCGTGCTCGCCGGCGGATTGACGCTGATGCTCGTCATTCTGCCCGTTGTCATCATTTCGACACAGGAAGCCTTGCGTGCTGTTCCGTCGTCTCTGCGTTCAGGCGCACTCGCGCTTGGCGCAACGCCGTGGCAAACAGTGTGGGGCATCACGCTTCCCGCGGCGATTCCAGGAATCATGACTGGTGCGATTCTCTCGATGAGTCGTGCGATCGGCGAGAGCGCCCCGCTGCTTGTGCTCGGCGGCCTTCTCCTCGTCTTCAATACACCAACCAACTTGATGAGCGACTTCGCGATCTTGCCACTCCAGATCTACAACTGGGCTGGTCGGCCGCAGGACGAATTCCACGCGATCGCCGCGAGCGCGATCATCATCCAGCTGTGTGTGCTGCTTCTCTTCAACGGCATTGCCGTCTTCATCCGTCAGAAACTCCAAAAGCCGCTTCAGTGATGCCGGAATCGATGAGATTCCTCCCGATCACGATGCTTCGTCCGAAGTTTGCGAACACCTGAGAACCGCCATGCCGAGCGAGCCCACCACCCCACCGAAGCCCGCGTCCACGCAGAGTTCGTTTGCGCCCGGACATCGTGCCGAAGTGCCGAGCCTTGCAGGGGCTGGCTCAGGTCACGCGACGACGTCGATGCAGACGGCGATCACGGTTCGCGGTTTCTCAAGTTGGTACGGCGAGTTTCAGGCTTTGAAGGGCCTCGATCTCGATATCCCCGCGCGTCACGTCACGGCGTTCATCGGACCATCGGGTTGCGGAAAGAGCACGTTCCTTCGATGGATCAACCGGATGAACGACACGATTTCCTCCGCACGCGCGGAAGGGAAACTTGATCTGCACGGCGAAGACTTGCTCAATCGCACGCTCGACGTGGTCGACCTCCGCCGACGCGTCGGCATGGTGTTCCAGAAGCCGAATCCGTTCCCAAAGTCGATCTATGACAACGTCGCGTTTGGACCGCGTCTTCACAAGACCTACTCACGCGCGGAGCTCGACGAGTTGGTCGAACAGAGCCTCCGCCAGGCATCGATCTGGAACGAAGTGAAGGACCGTCTTCACGCGTCCGCGCTCAGCCTTTGGGGTGGACAGCAGCAACGGCTCTGCATCGCGCGCGCGATCGCCGTGGGGCCAGAGGTTCTGTTGATGGATGAGCCTTGCTCGGCACTCGATCCGAAGTCGACGCTCGCCATCGAGGAACTCATCGAGTCACTCGCCGACCGCTACACGATCGTGATCGTGACCCACAACATGCAGCAAGCGGCGCGCGTTTCGGATCAGACGGCGTTTTTCTTCGAGGGCCGCCTGATCGAGAGCGGAAACACGGAAATGATCTTCACCAAACCTCGGAACAAGCAGACCGAGGATTACGTCACAGGTCGATTTGGTTGAAGTCGGCGCTGCGCCCATCAGTGCAGCACTCGTCTAAACATTCATCACTCCATTTGTAAAGATCTCGTAGGATGGGGGCATGTCCGTGAATCTGCAATCAAGAGTGATCAACCTTCGTCGCAATCTGCTCGCGCTTGGTGCGCTCGTCGAACAGCGCGTTGCAAGCGTGATCGAAGTCATTCGCGACGGTGATGTTGAACTCGCGCGACAAGTGCGCGCGGGCGACGCTGAAATCGATCAGATGCAACTCGAGCTCGAAGCCGAGTGCATGCGCCTGCTCGCACTCGGAAGCCCCGTCGCGAGCGACCTTCGTTTGATCTTGACCGCGATGCGCGTCTCGAATGAACTCGAGCGCATCGCGGATATGTGCAAGGGCATTTCGAAGCGCGTCATTCGACTCGTGGAGAGCGGCAACTATCGCTATCCGCCTGCGCTTGTGCAAATGGCTGAAGCGGCGCTCTCGATGCTTCGAGACGTTCTCGTTGCGTTCTCGAATGAGGACATCAAGCTTTGCCTCGAAGTTCGACGCGCGGACACGTACGTCGACGACCTCAATCGCGAAGTCGTCGCGTGGACGCGCGCATGGATCGAGCAAGACGTCGAGAAGTCTGGCGCCGCGATCGAACTTCTCGCGATTGGCCAGCGCGTTGAGCGACTTGCGGACATCGTGACTGCCATCGCTGAAGACACGGTCTTCCTCGTTGAAGGCCGCCTCGTCCGTCACGGCGCGGAGTGACCCCCCCTCGCGACTCCAGTCGGTGATTCGTCCCCTCCGTGGCCGGACGCATCCTGCAGGATCTTGCCTCGGGCCAATCTTGCCGAAGTCCGTCTGTGCGGGCACGTCCTCTCGCGTTCTTCGAGAAAAACCTCAAGTGAGGTCGCGTTTCTTCGACCCCGACGTAGACTCGGCGCGTCATCCAAATGTCACGACGACCGCCGCGTTGCAGTCGTACGACGGATTGGATTCTCGAAGTCACGGCACCAGAAACGGTTTTGAGACTCGCCTTGCGACTCACTGGTTCACGCCTTCCAAGACTCGTTTCGGACGAGCGTCCACGACCCGACGCGCGTGCGGAATCGGTCTATCGGAAGGCTGTGGCCCACGAGATGCTGCAAGCGCGCGAGAGCGTGCGCGGCCGTGCGCTTGATCCCTTCGACGCGCGGTGGCAGTTCGCTACAGCAGTCGAAAGTGCGCTGCAAGGCGCAACGCTCGCGTATGAGGATCGACGACGACTGCTTGGCATGGCGACCCGACTCGGAATCCGTGAGTTTGATGCGCACCTGATCGTTGCACTTGTGCAAGATCGCGCGCGTCGTGGAGAGTTGATTGAAGGTGCTGCTCCAACGATCGCGCTGCTTCCAGTGCAGCGTGCGACGAAACTCGAGCGCGACGACGCGAAGCACGGAACCCCGCGCGCCGCTCATCCGTTGCATTCGACTGCGCGCGCCGCAGGACCGCTCGCAGTCGAGCCCGAAGCACCTACGTCGTCGGCAATTCCATGGGTTGCTGCGATGATCGCTGCCATTGCGATCGATGCCGCGCTGATTGCGTGGCTCATGTTCGGCTGAAGCCGTGGCTCATGTTCGGCTGAAGCCACTCACGCCGCGGGAAGCAGGCGAACTTCGCCGGACTCAGAGCGCTCCACAAAACCAAGTTCGACGAGAGCCTCGAGTGCCGCGAGTTGTTCCGCGGCCTTCTTGCTCATCCCCCAACAGCTTGGGAATCGGCGACCACCGAGATCAATGCAAACCTCAAAGCACTTCGCGTGGTCAGGGCCCTTCTCGTCGAGAATGATGTACTGCGGCGTTCCCATGTCACGCTGCTGCAGCGACTGCTGCAGCACACTCTTGAAGTTCTGCTGATGCCCGAGGCGGGCCGAATCTTCGATGCGCGACGAAAGCGAGCGCAGAATGAACGCACGCGCCGGCTCGATGCCGCCGTCGAGGTACACCGCGCCGACCACCGACTCGAAGAGTGCGGCGAGGAGCGACTGCGGAAGTCCCGCGCGATCTCCCATCCCCTTTCCCAGTTGCACCGCGTCGGCGAGCCCGAGTTCGACGGCAACTTCGGCGCAAACACGCCGACTTACGGCGTTCGACTTGATCTTGGTGAGTTCCCCTTCGAGCTCGTCGGGAAATCGTCGGTAAAGGTGCTCGCAAACAACCGCGCCGAGGATCGCATCTCCAAGAAACTCAAGGCGCTCGTTGCTCGCAACGCGCGTGCTCGCAATCGAGGCATGCACCAACGCTTGCGTGAGCGGCGAGCGGTCTTGGAACCGATAATCGATGCGCTGCTCGATGATGTCGAGCGATACAACCTCGTCCATAGTTGCGCGGCCGGTCAATGGCCGCCCCCTGCGTTGGCCGAGGCTGGTGCTCCAGGCGCCCCGAACATCGCGGCGGCTGGAGGACTCGCATCGGCGAGATCCCAATGTACTTCGACTATCGGCCGATGACGACCAAACTTGAGTCGTTCCCGCGAACTGTTGGCTTCGCGCACGTTGCGGATCAGCGAGCCTTGTGGTAGCCTCATCGACCCGCCAGAGAGGCTCTATATGCATTACCCCCACAAGATCAGCCGCAAGAAGAAGATCCGCGCCGTCGGTTTCCGCAAGCGTATGTCGACGCGCAAGGGTCGCAAGATCATCAACAAGAAGCGCCGCCTCGGTCGCGCCATTCGCGTTCGTTGATCGCTGGCGGAAGCGCTCAGTTTCCAACACGATTCGGGGTATCACCTCTCTTTAGGTATCACCTCTCTTTAGGTATGACCTCTCTTTAGGTTTGACCTAACTTTAGGTATGACCTCTTTTGGGGTACGACCTCTTTCTGCTGCGCCGCACCTAGCAAGCGCATCAGAACGTGCAATCTCGCCGATTCACAGCACCGCGCAGGTCGCGGTGTTGTCCTTTTTGTCCGTCATCTCCTCTCGTCTCGGCGCACGCTCTTCGCCGATACCTCTGACGCGTGAACAACCTCCCCCGCAAACATCTCGTCCTCATGGGGCTTCGCGGAAGCGGCAAGTCAACGCTTGGACGCGCATTGGCGGCGGCTTTGGGTGCGCCATGCACCGATCTCGATGAACGAACGGCGGCGCGTCTGGGCGCCACCACCGCTGGAGAGGCCTTCCGCCGCTTCGGCGAAAACGCGTTTCGCACCGCGGAATCTGAAGCGCTGGAGGAAGTGCTTGCCGCAACTCCGTGCATTCTCGCCCTTGGTGGCGGGACGCCGACCGCGCCGGGTGCGGCAGACCTCATCGCTTGTGCACGTCGCGAAGGCCGCGCATACGTCGTCTTTCTCGATCCCCCGCTCGATGTACTTACTGCGCGATTGCGCGTCGAAACAGGCGACCGCCCGTCGCTCACGGGACGCGGTGTCATCGAAGAAATGGAAGAAATCGCGGCGCGTCGGCGGCCGCTCTATGCCGCACTCGCCGATTTGGTCGTCGGGCGAGATGCTTGTGATGGCGTAGGCGAACTCTCGCAGGCCGCTGCAGTTGAACGCGTCGTTCGAGCGATCGTCACAGGCTTCTGCGGTGCAGATTCTGGATCTTGAGCGGGCGCCGGCCGGAGCCACTTCTGACCGAGGTAGCGCTCCAAAATCGCGCGCGAACCGGCGGAAAAGGTTTCGAATTCAACGGCCATTCGACGTGGCCCAGGGTCGTCAACCTCATCGAATACACGAACAACACGCGCCTTTGCGCGAATCGCGTCCTCGCAGCCGGGGAGTGAAACTTCGACATCGAGCGTCGACCCGCGCCGTGCCGGGCGATCGAGTTCAAATCGCATCCCACTCAGACTGACGTCGTAGACGTGTCCTTCCTCGCGCTGACCGCGACGAACGACCGAAACGGCGCTGTACATCGGGTCAACAGTAAAGCGCGGATGGCGGCGGCGATCGATAGATTCGGACATGCTTGCGAACTCCGCGGGGAATCCCCGCGAATCCCCCATCGACCGCTTCGCGAGCATCCTGCAGAGATTTCCGCACAACCGTTCCAAACCGCAGAACGTGCGCAAACAGAACTGGCCTCCGTGCGACTTCCGCGTAGGGCGAACCGCTACCCTCTGCAGCCATGTCGAAAGCCATGTCGAAAGCCACGTCGAACACTCTCGATGCATCGTTCGCGCGAAACGTCCTCCGTTCAGGGGACGTCTCGACAGAGGCGCTCCGCGATCGCACGATTGCGGTGCTCGGCTACGGAAATCAAGGGCGTGCGCATGCGCTGAACCTGCGGGATTCAGGCCTGAAGGTTGTGGTCGGCGGACGTCCAAACTCGGAGAAAATCGCCCTCGCCGCCCGCGAAGGTTTCGAAGCGTGCACGCTTGCCGAAGCGGCTGCACGCGCGGATCTCGCGATCGTCGCGATTCCCGACCAGGCACAGCCCGCCGCGTGGGCAAAGTGGATTGAGGATGCGCTGCCGAACGGCGCCGTCGCAGGGTTTGTGCACGGTTTCGCCATTCGATTTGGCTTCATCAAACCGCGCGCGGATCTCGGGGTCGTGCTCGTGGCGCCGAAGGGCCCCGGCGCGACCGTGCGCGCGCGCTACGAAGAGGGACTTGGTATCCCCGCGTTGGTCGCAGTGGAACAGGAGAATCCCGCGCGAACCGCCCGCGCCAGAGCGCTCGCCTGGGGCGCAGGCATTGGTTGCGCGCGCAGCGGCCTCATCGAAACGACATTCGCCGCCGAAGCGGAGAGCGATCTCTTCGGTGAACAGGCCGTGCTCTGCGGGGGCCTGTTGCTGCTCGTCCACGAGGCCTACAAAATCCTGCTTGAAGCGGGATATCCGCCGGAAGTCGCGTATATCGAGTGCTGCCATGAAGTGAAGCAGGTCGCCGATCTTCTGTATGCGCGCGGCCCAGATGGCATGCGCCGAGCGATCTCCGATACCGCGGAGTACGGCGCATTCGTGGCAGAGCGCACGATGGCAGATCCCGCGTTACGCGCGCGCTTGCAAGGGCTTCTTCGCGATATTCAAGATGGCACGTTCGCGCGCCACTTCATGGACGACTACGCGAAGGGTCACCCGGGATTCAACGCGTGGCGGCGCGAGGCAAGCGGGCATCCGATTGAGGCTGCCAGCGCGAATGTCCGCGCCCTGATGCCGTGGCTCAAGGATGCATGAGCGCAGCTTCGATGCATGAGCGCAGCTTCGATGCATGAGCGCAGCTTCGATGCATGAGCGCAGCTTCACGGCGTATCGGTTCGGGAGCCCTGCACAAGGCGCGGCCTATCGACCCCGCCGAACGCGCTTCCCCGTGATGACTGATCGCCCAATCCGCCGATAGACGCGGCGTGACGATTCTGGACGCCATCATCCTCGGGCTCGTTGAAGGCATCACGGAGTACCTCCCCGTGAGCTCAACGGGGCATCTCATTCTGACCTCGTGGCTCCTCGGTCTTTCCGAGGATCCCGCGCAGAAGCAGTCGATCGACTCCTTCAACATCATCATCCAAGGCGGCGCGATCCTCGCGGTGCTTGGCCTCTATTGGAAGCGCGTGCAATCCATGGTGAAGGGTCTCGCTGGCCGCGATCCCGCAGGCCGCGCGCTCTTCATCAAACTGGTGCTTGCCTTTCTTCCGGCTGCGATTCTCGGCGTTCTTTTCGATGACGTGATTGAAGAGCGGCTCTTCCGGCCGATTCCGGTTCTTGTCGCACTCGGTGGCGGCGGCGTGCTGCTACTCCTTCTCGCGCCGACGATTCGCTCTCTCGTTGCGCGCGAGGCAAACGAGACGGATGACTTCTCAAATCTGCCTTATCGCGCGGCGATCGCGATCGGCTTCATGCAAGCGATTGCGATGTGGCCGGGTACGTCTCGTTCCATGGTGACGATTCTCGGTGGAATTCTTTTCGGCCTTTCACCTCGGCGCGCGGCGGAGTTCAGCTTCCTCCTCGGGCTCCCTACGCTCGGCGGCGCGTGTTGCTACAAGTTGTTGAAAGCAGGCAAGGATGATCCAGCGGCGTTTCTTGCGTCGCTCGGCGGCCCGATTCCCGTCGCGGTCGGCATCGCTGTTGCTGCAATTTCCGCTGCCATCGCGGTGAAATGGCTTGTTGGCTACCTCTCGCGCGGCGGATTCGCGGCGTTTGGTTGGTGGCGTGTTGCCGTTGCCGCGGCGCTTGGTGCTGCGATCTTCAGCGGCAAGATGACGCTCTGAGCGCGCGTGCTCACCCGTGGAAGTTCAAGAAGCACTCGGTGCCAGAACCACCGGGATCCGCTGCATCCACCACCGTGTCCGCAAAGTCACCGAGGCAGTTTCGCAACGCGTGGCAGAGTGCGTCGGTTCGATCCGGAGTTTGTGACCGATTGCGCACAAACTCGGCGGTCACCGCCCGCGCTTTGAGCGCCGTCTCGGAAGCGTTGCCTTGTGACAGTTGCAGTCGAACTTTCGGCATGACTGTGGCCGCGGCGAGGCGCAGATCTTCCGCCGTGAGCCTTCGCCAATCCTCCACCAACTCGAGTGCTTTCCCACGCACCTTTGGCGGAATCGCCTCCGCACTTGTGATGCGCTGCGTCAGAACGCGCCCACCCTGCAAGAGCCGTTCCGTATCGATACCCGTTTGATCGCGGCCGACGAGCGGACAAAACCAAGCATGAAGGGCCGCGATTTCAAAGTCGACCGCATCGCTCGCGGTACCGCGTTGGCGCACTTGCGCGGACAGCGTCTCGCACAACTCGATGTTGCGATCGAGGAGCTTGCAGACGTCGTCGCGGAGTCGCGCCTCGGCTTGCGCATCACTGTCACTTGGCGCACCGATGAGTTCGTTCGCGACTATCTCGCCATTCCGACGCGCATCCATCGCCGTGAGGCGCGCGAGCATGGGGCGCCATTCAAGCAGCATCCGCGCGGAAAGCTCGATTTGTAGTTGCCCGAGATTCGTGCTTGTTCGGTTGCTCTCGAGCGCGATGATTCGCTCGACAATCGCCGCAGGATCGACGAGCGTCACCGGCAAATCGATGAGGAGCGCGTTCGTCGCGACGAGTCGATAGATCCGTCGTCGCTCGATCGCCTGCGCGAGCGCGTCGAGACGGGACGCGCGAGCAGTCGAATCCATTTCGAATTGCGCGAGCAAACACTTCGCAATCTCGCGATCAAAGGTCCGTGCGCTGTCCTCCGTTGCTCCCTCGTCTTTGGTCGATGTCGTCGCCGATGCCGCGCGTTGAGATGCGTCATCTGCGCACGCGTACGCCGCAGACCGCACGGCATCGAAGGACAACTCTGGAACGTACACCCGCAACAGATCGGCGAGGTCCGCCGCCGATGGTTTCCAGATGGCAGTGCTTTGCGCAGAACTCGCTTTCGCACCTTGTGTCTGCGCACCCGCGAACGCCAGCCGCGTCCCACAGAAAGCACACACGCCAAGCGCGACGAGTGCGATATGCGCGATGTGCGAGAAGTGACGCCGCACGGCGAAAACTGGACCGCGGAGCAATGAACGAACCATGGTGCCAAATGTCACCGGAGCGGATGAACTCCAGCCGAATCCTCCGTTCAATTC